>JBOHYD010000116.1:0-4558 GCA_050737635.1 Luteimonas sp.
GGGTGTAGAACACGCGCTTGAACTCCGGGTCCTGGTCGGCGGCCCACTCGTCGAAAACGTACAGGTTCCGGTTCTCCATGAATGCGACGAGCAGGGCCAGACGCTTGCGCTGGCCGTCGGAAAGATCGGTCGTGGAGAAACGGCTGCCTTCCAGCCGCACCTTGTGCGCCAGGCCCAGCTTGTGCAGGTAGGCGTCGGCCTGCTCCAGGTCGGCCTGGCCGTGCCCGAACAGGTGGGTGAACAGATGGAAGTCGAGGAAGATCGCACTGATGCGCGCGCGCGCGCGGAACAGGTTGTTCTCGTCCAGGGCGACCCCGTCGTACAACACCTGGCCTTCGCTGGGTAGGTAGTGGCAGGAGATCAGCTTGGCCAGGGTCGACTTGCCCGAACCGTTGCCGCCCACCACGAAGGTCACCTGGCCGCGGCGCAGGCTCAGCGACACCGGACCGACCACGAAGGTGTCGCGGCGCGGATAGGTATAGACGACCTGCTCCAGGCGTACTTCGCGGCACTCCAGCGGCGCGCCGCCGTCGCGCAGCGCCTCCACCGGCATGCTGCGCAGCAGGGCGTTCAACTTCTGCAGCGCCACCGTGCCCTGGATCATCAGCGGGAACGCGTTCACGATCACGCTGATCGGGCCGACGATGTACAGCATCGCCATCACCACGCCGATCAGCACGTCGGTGGACAGCCCGTACAGGCGCGCCGCGGCATAGGTGACCGCGCCGATCGCCATGAAGCCGATCAGATTGCCGTACTGCAGGGCCAGGAAGAATACGATGTTGCCGCGGTTGAGGTAGCGGACCACGTCGGCTTCGTCGCGGCGCATGCCGCGGTCCATGAAGTCCTCGTACTTGGCCGCGTTGAGCTTGAGTTCCTTGGCGCCGTACAACTGCGTGTCGATGCTGTCCTGGATGCCGTCGCGGCTTTCGCGCGCGCGGACGAAGTAGCGCTGGCCGAGCATCAGCGGCAGGCGGTAGCTGACCACGCCAAAGGCGATCACCGCGAGCACGAGGCCGAACACCTTCATGTTGAGGAAGGCGATGAAGCCCAGCGCGCACACGATCGTGCTGATGTTGATCAGCAGCACCGGCAGGTTGGCGGCACCCTCCACCAGCCGCGAGATGTCGATCGACAGTGCGCTGCGCAGGCGCGCGGCACCGAGCGACTCCAGGTCTTGGATCGGCAGCTGGCGGATGCGTTGGGCGAAGTACAGGCGCAGCTGGCCGGCGGCGGAGCCGGCCACGTTACTGAGGACGATCTGCGAGACCGCCCGGGCCAGCAGCGCGAACACGCACAGCGCGGCGAACGCGGCGGCGAAGCGCGGGTGCTCGATCTCCCAATGCCACAGCAGATAGGGGGTGTCGTCGACGAACTGCGCCAGCAGGGGATCGACCGGGGCGATCGACAACAGGATCAGCGGCACCAGCGCGGCGTAGGCGGCGCCGCCCAGCACGCCGGCGAACACCGAGATGAACACCCGGTTGGGCGCGCGCGACGCCAGAAAATGGAACTGGCCCTTGTCCAGGACGCCCGGTTCGATCATGCCGGCTTCGATCGCGCCGGCTTCGATCGTGCTCATGGCTGCGTGGCTCCCGGGCGGCGCGGGCGCAGCACCAGCACCTGGCGGTCGCTGCGGTCCGCCGCGGCGATGGCTTGGCCGTCGCGGTGCAGCGGCATCTGATCGGCGTAGTGCGTGGCTACGGCGTGGCCGGATTGGCCGCTGTCGATCACGAACCGGCTCCCGCGCAGGTCACCCAGCGGGATGATCTGCCGGTAGGCTGCGCCCAGCTCGCTGACATAACCGCGGTCCTTGTGGAATTCGCTGCCGGAGACGTTGACCGTGTAGCGGCCGCCGGCCACTTCGCCGCGCCGGTCGAACAACGGGCCAAGGAACGCCGATTGCGTGAACGGCGCGTGCGGGAGGTGCACCTGGTGTGCGTCGCCCCAGCGCCAGTCGTCGATGTCGACGCCGAGCAGGCGGGTGAGTTCGGTCGCGGCCTCGTCGAGCGCGGCCAGCGCCAGCGTTTCGCAGCGCCGCTCGCGGCTGCCGCACCAGCGGCTGGCCTGGCCGGTCACGACCCGGCGCAGCAGCTGCGGCCGGAAGGTGTCGAGCTGGTCCTGCAACGCCTCCAGGCGGTGGCCGTGCACGAGTTCGACCTGCAGGCGCTGTGCGATCAGGTCGCGCATGAAGTGCCGCGACCAGGCGTGGTAGAGGGTGGCGCCGACGCTGTCGCGCGCCATCGTGCCGTCCCACGCGCGCAGCCGCGCGAGCAGCTCGCGCTGCCGCGCGGTGGCCGGCTGCAGCCGCGCCAGCCAGGGCCGCAACTCGGCGGCCTGCGGCTCGTACACGTCGCCCTGCATCCGCGCGAAATCCTCGGGCCCGAGCTTGCGGCCGCCCGCGAGCGCCGCCTGCAGCAGGGCCTGGATGCGCTGCGCGCGGTACGACGGCTGCCAGCTGTTGGAGATTACGTGGGGGTCATCCGCCAAGTGAATGCGCTGGTTGGCGCTGACCACGCGGCCCGAGGCGGGATTGATCTGCGCCGGCAGTTCCTCAGGCGTGAGGTAGCGCTCCCAGCCATGGCCCGCGTCCCAGCCGGGAGCCGGCAACAGCCCGCGCCCGGCGCGGCGGACCGGAATGCGCCCCGCCGCCAGCAGCGCGATGTTGTTGGCCTTGTCGGCGTAGACGAAGGTCAGCGCCGGCGCGGCGTGATCGCGCAGCGCGGTGCGGAACTGCGTCAGATCGCGCGCGTAGTTGATCGCCAGAAAGCTCTTGAAGCTGGGATCGCTGCGGTCCAGCGCGGCCCAGCGCAACGACAGCGCCGGCCCGCTGCCACCGAACACATCGCTGATCAGCGGCCCGTGCAAGGTGGAGCGCGCCAGCCAGCGCATCGGTTTGTACGGCTTGCGCAGGGAGGCCGGGAATTCCGGCGCCACCCGGATCCATTCCTCGCGCACCTGCAGATCGCGCCATTGGCCCTGCCAGGCGTACTGCTCGCGGTCGATCGCCATGCGTTCGACGTACAGATCCTGTGCGTCGGCGGCCAGGTTGGTGCCGGTCCAGGCGACGTGCGCGTTGTGCCCGAACACCACCACCGGCAGGCCGGGCAGCGTCGCGCCGCTGACCTGCAGCCGATGGCCGCGCAGGCGCGCCAAGTAAAAAGTCGAGGGCAGCTGCACGCGCAGGTGCGGATCACCGGCCAGCAGCGGCAGGCCGTCGCGGGTGTGCGCGCCGGACACAGCCCAGGCGTTGCTGCCAGCGCCGTCGCCGCCGAGGCGCGCGGCGCGCTCGATGCCGCCGCTCAGTCCGAACAACGCCGCCGCGGCGGGTGCGTCGGCGGCCGGTTGCACCACCGCGTCCGCGCGCAAATCCACGTCCAGCAGCTCGCCAGCGGCGTCCGCGCCCAGTTGCTTGATCAGCATCTGGTTGGCCAACTCCTGCCGGTAGTTGGCGCCCAGGTTCAGCGCCAGCAGCTTGATCATCAGCAGCGAATCGGCCTCGCTCCAGCGCTCGGGCCGCAGCCCGAAATAGCGGTACTCCACCGGCAGCGGGGGGTTGGAGTCGATCCAGGCGTTGACGCCGTCGGCGTAGGCGCGAAGGCTGGCGCGTTCGACGGCGGGCAGCGCGGCCAAGGCCTGCCGCGCGGCGCGATACACACCCAGCGTGCGCATCAGTTTGTCGCTGTTGAGCGACTTCGCGCCGAGGATCTCGCTGAGCCGGCCCTGGCCGAGGCGGCGCTTGTAATCCATCTGCCACATGCGATCCTGCGCATGCACGTAGCCCAGCGCGAAGAACGCATCGTGGTCGGATTCGGCGCGGATGTCGGGGACGCCCCAGCGGTCACGGGCAATCGTCACCGGAGCCTGCAGCCCCTCCAGGGCGAACTCGCCCTGGGCGAGCGGCAGGCTGCGGAGCAGCAGGGTGCCGGCGGACACTCCAACCACCGCCAGCGGGCACAGCACGAACAGTACGAGCCTGCTCAAAAATGGGGGGCATCGCATCCGTTTTGCTATCGAACCGCTCCGACTAGGGCTCGGATTGGACCAGACGCCTGCGGGGCAGTCAACGACGCGGCCCGGCCGCGTATCGCATCGCGGGGCGGGCGGCTTCGGGCTGATGCTGCGCTGCATCCTGCTCGGCGAAGCCCCGTGGCTGTGCGAGTCCTACAATCTCCTGTTCTGGCTGCGCACCTCGCGCTACACCGGGGCGGACACGTGGCTGCGCTACACGGTGTACCCGTTCGCCCGCTACATGCTGTACCGGCTGACCCGGCGGATGGGCGTGTGGATTCCGCCGTCCACGCGCATCGGCAGCGGCCTGCGCCTGTGGCACTGCGGCGGCATCTTCGTCAACGGGCACGCGGTGATCGGCCGCAACTGCAACATTTCCCAGGGCGTCACCATCGGTCAGGCCAACCGCGGCCATCCGGTACTGGGCGACAATGTCTACATCGGCCCGGGCGCGAAGATCGTCGGCGCGGTGCGGATCGGCCACAACGTCGCCATCGGCGCCAATTGTGTGGTGACCCGCGACGTGCCGGACAACGCGGTGGTGGTG
>JBOHYD010000117.1:0-5412 GCA_050737635.1 Luteimonas sp.
CCCATGGGGCGCTCCTACCATTAAAGCGACTCTCGATGCCGACCGATCCCAGCCCCGACAGCGACCGCCTGACCCGTTTCATACTCGAACACGCCGGCGTGCGCGGCGTGCGCGTGCACCTGCGCGACGCATGGGCGCAGATCCGCACCCGCGGCGACTATCCGCCAACGGTCGGCGAACTGCTCGGCGAAGCGACCGCCGCCGCCGCGCTGTTCACCGGCCACGCCAAGATCGACGGCCGCCTGTCGGTGCAGCTGCGCGGCGAAGGCGCGCTGCGCACACTGTTTGCCGAATGCACCGCCGCCGGCACGCTGCGCGCGATCGCCCAGCTCGCCGAGGACGATGCCACGCCGATCTCGCGCGACCTGCGCGAACTCGGCGGCAACGCGGTGCTCGCGATCACCATCGAAAACCCGAGCAGCTCCGGCCGCGAACCGATGCGCTACCAGGGCATGGTCGAACTCACCGCCGACACGCTGTCGGGCGCATTCGAGCAATATTTTCGCCAGTCCGAGCAGCTGCCGACACGGCTGCTGCTGGCCGCCGACGCGCATGCCGCCGCTGGTCTGATGCTGCAGAAGCTGCCCGGCGACGCCGGCGATGACGACGGCTGGACCCGCGTCGGCGCGCTGTTCGACACCCTGACGCCGCGCGAGCTGCTCGACTGGTCGGCCGACACCCTACTCACGCGCCTGTTCCACGAGGACGCGCCGCAGACGCTCGGCGGCGACAAGCCGCTGCGCTTCGCCTGCTCATGCTCGCGCGAGCGGGTCGCGGCGATGCTGCAGTCGCTGGGCATCGACGAAGCCCGCGCGGCGGTCATCGACGGCAGCGCGCGGGTCCACTGCGAGTTCTGCGGCCAGCACTACGCATTCGCGGCGATCGAAGTCGACGCCTTGTTCATCCGCGCCAGCAGCCAAATGCAAGCGCCCGAGCGCCTGCAATAAGTGAGCATTGGCATTCGGGGATTGTTAAAGAAACATAAACGAGATAGAGTCCTCTGCACAAACCGACAGGGAACTTCGAGGCAAGGACTAAGGTCCCCTCTCAGCTATGAATCTGCGTCTTGCCCAGCTGCCGCTCATCGCCCTACTCGCCTTTGGCGTGGCGGCGGGCGCACATGCGCAGGGCAAGCCAGCCTCAGCCAGCCGCGCCGAAAGCGCGGTACTCCCAGTCTGGAACACCACCAACGGCAAGGTCGAAGCCTATCTGCTGCTGGAGCCCGCCAACGGCACGCAGGCCGGCACGCGCTGGCGTTTCGGCGGTACCACGCTCGACGCCGCGTTCGGCCTGCCCGCCGGCGACTCGCTGGCACTGATGTGCCGCCAAAGCGGTATTTCCAGTGCGCTCGGCAGCCTCGCCAACAACTGCATGCTCGCCGCGCTCGACGACGATGCCACCGGCAACGGCGGCAGCCGCCGCACTTCAGCGACCGCATCGCTCGGCCGCGGGGGCTCGCGACTGGGCCTGATCGGCGGCAATTCGCGCGACACGCTGCCGGCATGGCTGACCGGCAATCGCGCTGCCTCGAGCCAGATCGACATCAACGACCTCAGCGTCTACGCGCAGCAAAACCTCGGCCGTGAAGGCTGGGTCGAAATCGCCGGCACCACGGCCAAGGCGCGGCTGCTTTCGCCCGCCGAGGCGTCCACATTCGGCCTCTCCGACCAGTGGAGCAGCAAGACCCTCAGCATCGGCGGTGGCTACGGCGCGTTCGCTGCCAGCATCGTCGGCCATGTCATCGACACCCCCGGCAAACAGAAGTGGGAAGGCCTCGGCCTCGGCCTGACCTGGCGCACGCCGTGGCGCGGCCAGCTCACCGTCGGTGCCGACAACCTCGTGACCCGCGGCAAGAACCCGTTCTCGCCAACCTCTCAAATCACCGAGGACGAAGGTGCCGTACCCTACGTCCGCTACGAGCAGGATCTCTGATCCTTCGGAGACCCGCGAACAGGTCGCTCCTGTCGCGATGACGCCCCAAGATCACGCCTGACCGAGCTTGGTCCTCGTGCTCTTTAGCCATTGCCCCCGCTGCGGGTGCAATCGCGCCGCAGAGCAATCCTTGCCTCGACGCTGAGCAGCTGACGCGCCTCAGTGACCGCTGGCGGGCGGCTGCACGCGGACTCAGCCCCGCTCCGGCGGCGGCATCGCCCTAGATTTCACACCATTTGCGCAAAATGTTAACGACACTTTAATTTTTGCACAGAGGGGGCTACTATCGGCCGGCCCTGCCGGATTTGGCGTCTGCTTTGATGCCACCAGCGGGGCTCCCACGTGATGTAACCAAGCCTTTACTTGGAGAGAGAGATGACCTTTAAGACCACCAAGCTCCGCGATGCGATTTCGTTCGCACTCGTGACGAGCACTGTCGCCCTCGTGGGCACCGGCGTTGCCTACGCGCAAGACACTGCGCCGGCAGACGCCACCAACCTCGACCGCATCGAAGTCACCGGCTCGCGTATCCGCCAGGTTGACACGGAAACAGCGCAGCCCGTACTTCTGATCAGCCGCAAGGAAATAGAAAAACAGGGTTTCAACTCTGTGGCCGATATCCTTCAGAACACTACGAGTGCTGGTTCACCTGCCATTAGCCGTACTGCCCCGCTCACTTCGGGTGAATCGGTAGGTGGTACTTATATAGACCTGCGAAGCCTAGGCCCTAACCGAACTTTGGTTCTGGTCAATGGCAAGCGCCTCGGACAGACCAACCAAGGCTTCCAAGACGTTGCCTCAATTCCTGCTGTTGCCGTTGAGCGCATTGAAATTTTGAAGGATGGCGCCTCGACGATCTATGGTTCCGATGCTATTGCCGGTGTTATCAATATCATTACCCGTAAGAACTTCGATGGTGCTGAGGCAAACGCCTATATTGGCCAATACGGCCAAGGTGACGGTCAGCGTCAGCAATACGATTTTTTGATGGGCTTTACCGGCGACAGAGGCTCGCTTACTGCAGGCGTCGAGTACACCAAGGAAGATCCCGTATACGCGCCGAATCGCTGGTTCTCGAGGGACGCCTCCCCGGTTGGCGACAAAAGCGCGCCGCGACCGGGTGGCGATTCCGGCACTCGCAAGGAAGGTCAGTTCAGCTACAACGGAATCGATTACACACTGCGTCGCGACATCCAGGGCTTGGATCCAGCACTCTTCTCAAGTTACCGGCCCATCGACGCGGCGATTGACCTAACTTTCCCGCAACAACAGTCGACGGTCTATAGCGGAATCGAGCGAAAGTCTGTTTTCCTCAATGGTCATTACGAGATTTCCGACAAAATCGCATTTGATACCGACGTTCTTTATACCGATCGCGAATCCTTCGCACGCAACGCCGGCTACCCGTTTCGGTCAGCCGATTTCCCACAGACCGCGGTACAAGAGGATGCCAACGGCAATATCATTGGCGGGCTTGACGCGGACAGTTACTTCAATCCAGTCGGTGAGAATGTAGACTTTCGCCGTCGTGGTTGGGAACAGCCTCGGGAAGTATTCAATTCGGTAACCACCTTCCGCTGGACAGCAGCGTTTAGTGGCTCCTTTGAGTTGGGCGAGGGCAAGTTCTGGGATTGGGACATCGGCTCCCTTTACAATCAGAATAAGGGCACACAGATCAGTACCGGCAATTTCAACAAGCTGGCAGTTGCACGTGCTACTGGCCCCTCATTCCTCAATGCCGATGGCGTCGTCCAGTGCGGAACGGCAGCAAACCCTATTACGCTGGGCGTAGGCGGCGGTTCGTGCACCCCATGGAACCCGTTGATCCCATTTGGCTATGACTCGCCCAACAGTCTTGGCGATCCGAATGTTCGTCAATACTTGCTGCCTGTCGGGCAAGCTGTTTCCGAAACCGAAACGCGCAATTATTTCGCCAATATCAGCGGCACGATCGCGACCTTGCCCGCTGGTGATCTTGGCTTTGCTGCCGGCATCGAGCATCGCCAGGAGTCGGGCACATTCTCGCCTGACTCATTGTCGCAGACCGGTGACTCCACCGACCTTGGACAAGGCCCTACCGGGGGTCAATATAGTCTCGATGAAGTTTATGCGGAATTGCAGGTTCCATTGCTAGCTGATTTGCCTGGTGCGCAGGAATTATCTGTCAATTTAGCTTCACGTTACTCAGACTATGACACCTTCGGCGACACGATCAACAGCAAGTTCGGCTTTAAGTGGAAACCACTTGAATCGCTGCTGATCCGTGGCACATGGGCGGAGGGTTTCCGTGCCCCGACCATTTCAGATCTTTATGGCGGCGGCTCGCAATCATTCTCGTTTTATGCAGATCCGTGTGACAGCACTCACGGCGTCGCGGCTGGTTCAGCCCGCTGCCTGCAGGACGTCCCCGCGAATTTCCGTCAGCTCGCGAATACGGCTGATGGCCTGTCGGAGGGCCCGACCGACCAAAGCGACCGCGCTTTCGACACTGGCTCCAATCCAGGCCTGACGCCGGAAACATCGAAGTCGAAGACGCTTGGCGTTGTCTGGAGCCCGTCGTTTGCGGAAGGTCTCAACATCACTCTCGACTGGTGGAACGTCAGGATCGAAAACACGATCGTTGGCGATACCGAGACCGGTGTGCTCGCGGACTGTTACGTGCGTGGTATCGAATCGCGTTGCTCAGACCCGACCGGTTCGCGCTTTACACGTGACGAGAATGGCGTGATCACCTCGTTCCGCACGACCAACATCAATGCCGGTTTCGTCGAAACCGAGGGTTACGATCTCGATTTCAGCTACGCCATGGATACCGACTACGGTCGCTTCAGCCTGGCGTGGCTGAACTCATACGTCTCTAAGAACGAGATTAAGATTGACAATAATCAGAGCACTCCTCCCTCGCAGCAGAATGGATTCGCATCCCTCACTGGCATCGTGTTCCGCTTGCGCTCAAACGCGACACTTGGTTGGGAGCAGGGCGACTGGGGCGTGAGCTGGACGGCTCGCTATTATTCTGGTTTCAAGGAAGCATGCAACTTCCCGCTTGATCGTTGCGATCTGCCTAATTACACTGCGCCAGATTTTCTGGGTACGATTACGCCGCAAGATGAAATTGGGGCTAATACTTTCCATGACGTTCAAATACGCTACAACACGCCATGGAATGCGACAGTCGCAGTCGGTGCCAATAATGTGTTCGAGCATTATGCTGCGCCGGCATATTCCACTCCTGCCTCAGGCTACGCTTATTATGGTGGTTTTGACATCGGCCGGTTTGTTTACTTCAAGTATCAACAGCGATTCTGATCGATCCTCTGTCACAGCGTAAAGCTTTATTTCCACGGCCTCGAAAGAGGCCGTGGTTTTTTTGTGCCAGAAAAACGCTTGGGCCGCCAGCGCTTCGGCCTCGGCCCGATTGCGTAAACGGGTCGACATCAACGATCCTGATTAGCCCCGACCTTCAGCCATGAAAATTGC
>JBOHYD010000118.1:0-4160 GCA_050737635.1 Luteimonas sp.
GGCTGGAACGTGATCAAGGTCATCTGGGGGCGCCGCTGGGACCCGCTGCTCGAGGCGGACAAGGACGGCGTGCTGGTGCGGCGGATGGGCGAAGCGGTGGACGGCGAGTACCAGCGCTACCAGACGGAGGGCGGCGCGTACACGCGCGAGCACTTCTTCGGCAAATACCCGGAGACCGCGGCACTGGTCGCCAACCTCAGCGACGACGACATCTGGCGCCTCAACCGCGGCGGCCACGACCCGCACAAGGTCTACGCCGCCTACCGCAACGCCGTCGACACCCGCGGCCAGCCGACGGTGATTCTCGCCAAGACCGTCAAGGGCTACGGCATGGGCGCGTCCGGCGAGGCGCTCAACCCCACCCACAACACCAAAAAGCTCGACGACGATGCGGTGCGCGCGTTCCGCGACCGTTTCAAGATTCCGGTCAGCGATGCCCAGCTCAATGACGATGCGGTGCCGTTCTATCACCCTGGCGACAAGTCGCCCGAGGTCGAGTACCTGCAGGAGCGCCGCAGGCAGCTCGGCGGCTACCTGCCGCAGCGCCGCCGCAAGAGCACGCAGACCTTCGCTGCGCCCAAACTCGAGGTCTTCGACCGCATGCTCAAGTCCAGCGGCGAGCGCGAGATCAGCACCACCATGGCCTTCGTGCAGTCGCTGGCGATCATCCTGCGCGACAAGCAGGTCGGTCCGCGCGTGGTGCCGATCGTGGCGGATGAAGCCCGTACCTTCGGCATGGAAGGCATGTTCCGCCAGCTCGGCATCTATGCCCCGCAAGGCCAGAAATACAAGCCGGTCGACCGCGATCAGCTGTCTTACTACCGTGAGGACGCCGCCGGCCAGGTGCTCGAGGAAGGCATCACCGAGGCCGGCGCGTTCTCGTCGTGGATGGCCGCGGCCACCAGCTACAGCACCAACGACCTGCCGATGCTGCCGTTCTACATCTTCTATTCGATGTTCGGCTTCCAGCGCATCGGCGACAGCGGCTGGCAGGCCGCCGACATGCGCGCGCGCGGCTTTCTGCTCGGCGCCACCGCCGGACGCACCACGCTCAACGGCGAAGGCCTGCAGCACGAGGACGGCCACAGCCACCTGCTGGCTGGCGCGATCCCCAACTGCCGCGCCTACGACCCGACGTTTGCCGGCGAGGTCGCCGTCATCCTCCAGCACGGCATGCACCGCATGCTCGATGAGCAGCAGGACGAGTACTACTACTTGACGCTGATGAACGAAAACTACCCGCACCCGGACCTGCCCGACGGCGCGGCCGAGGGCGTGATCCGCGGCATGTACCTGCTCAAGGACGCCGGCAAGCCGAAGAAGGGCGAACTGCGCGTCCAGCTGCTCGGCTCCGGCACCATCTTGCGCGAAGTCATCGCCGCCGCCGACCTGCTCGACAAGGACTTCGGCGTCAGCGCCGACCTTTGGTCCTGCCCCAGCTTCACCGAACTGCGCCGCGACGGCTTTGACGCCGAACGCTACAACCGCATGCACCCCGAGCCCAGCAAGGCCAACCCGGCGCGCAAGGCCTACGTCACCGAAATGCTGGAAACCCGCCAGGGTCCGGCCATCGCCGCCACCGATTACGTGCGCGCCTTCGCCGACCAGATCCGCGCCTTCGTGCCGATGCGCTATACCGTGCTCGGCACCGATGGCTTCGGCCGCTCCGACACCCGCGCCAATCTGCGGCGGCATTTCGAAGTCGACCGCTTCCACATCGCCCACGCAGCGATCGCTGCGCTGGCCGCGGAAGGCAAGATGACTGGCAAGGACGTCGCGCGGGCGATCAAGCAGTACAAGATCGACGCCGAGAAAGCCAATCCGATTGCGGTTTGATGAGCAACCCGCCGCAGGCCGCGGACGCCTGATCCTCCAAAGCGCCCCCGGCGTTGCCGGCGGGTTATTCGCCAGGATCAGTCAACAATCGCGTGCGGCACGAATCGCGACGTGTCCTGGGTAATCAGACTGCGGTCCTCACGCAGCCCCATACCGGCCGGCTGATCGGCGATCACCCAACTGCCCACCAGCGGATAGTTGCCGTCGAACTCCGGCAGCGGGTGATAGCGCTGCCGGATCGACGGGCCGTCGTCGTAGGGGCCGTCGGAGCGGATGCGCGCGCCGTCCGCGGTGACCATGTCGATGTTGGCGCCCTCGCGCGACAGCAGCGGCTTGCGCACCCAGCCGGCGGCGAGCGGCTGTTGCGGGGCGTCGTCGAACGTCGCTTCGAGCAGATTGGGATGGCCGGCGTGGCGCTGCCACAGCAGCGGCAGGATGCCCTTGTTGCTGAGCACGGATTTCCACGCCGGCTCGACCAGTTGCATGCGCTGTTGCGCAAGCTGCGGCGCGAACGCCTCGCGCATCATGAACTCCAGCGGATACAGCTTGAACAGCGTGCCGATCACGACGTCGTCGGCGTCGGTGAACCAACCTTGCGCGCTGACGCCGATGTCCTCGATCGCCACCGACGCGGTCCGAATGCCGACCTGGTGCGCGCAGTCGCGCAGGTACTGCACGGTGCCGCGATCCTCGACCGAGTCGCGCACCGCCGAAAAATGCATCAATGAGCCGATGCGCGCGTCGCGCGCCAGCGTCGCGAAGGTTTCGCACAGCAGCTCCTGGATGCGATTGAACTGATCGGCGGCCTTGGGCAGCACGCCGGCGGCGATCTGCTGCTCCAGCCACAGCCACTGGAAATACGCCGACTCGTACAGCGAAGTCGGCGTGTCGTAGTTCAATTCGTAGAGCTTGGCCGGGCCGCGACCGTCGTAGGCCAGATCCATGCGTCCGTACAGATGCGGGTCGGCGCTGCGCCAGGACTCGGCAATCCAGTCCCAGTGGGTGGCGGGGATCGCCAGCTGCGCGAGCAGGGCTTCGGAGTTGACGATCTCCTCGACCAGCGACATCGCCATGTCGTGCACGGCCTGGGTCGCGGACTCGATGTCGTCCTCGATCTGGCGCAGCGTGAACGCGTAGTACGCGCGTTCGTCCCAGTAGGTCTCGCCGGCGATGGTGTGAAAATGGAAGCCGAGCTGCTCGGCCTGCGCTTTCCAGTCGCCGCGTTCGGCGATCGCGATGCGTTTCATCGCCTCAGCCGCCGAAGCCGCCGCGCCCGCCGAACGAACTGCGCGCCGCCGCACTCGACCCGAAACCCGAGCGCGACACCGTGATCGCCCGCACCGGCGGCGCGGTGTTGCCGCGCGCGCCGGTGACCGGGCCGGTGCGGTTGGCGGCGACGTCGCCGCTGGGCTTGACGTAGTCGCCGCTGCGATAGTCGCGGTACAGCGGCGAGCTGCCGCCGTAGCGCGCGCCGCTGCCCATGCCGCCAAGCGCATAACCGAGCAGAAAGCCGGTCATCGGCGGGATCCAGTGGTTGCCGGTCTCGTCGCGCGTGCGGCTGCAGTTGCCGAACTGCTCGTTGCACTGCGCCGGATCGTCGAAGCGCGGCGCGAGTTTTTCGTGCTGCGCGGCGGCGTTGGCGTAGGCGGCGCGGCATTCTTCGGCCGTGGCGTCAGCGGTGCTGGTGCACTGCTCCACCGACGACAGCACCGCGCCGGTCGGCGGGCCGTCGTCGCAGCCGGCCAGCATTACCGGCACGCTAGCCGCCATCAGGGTGAGGGTGAGGTGGCGTGATCGCTTCATCGTCCGGCGCTCCGTCATGGCGTCATCGCGGCGGCGTTGACCAGGCCGACGCTGATCGAGAGACCGGCGGCGAAGATGCCGGCGGCGGCGACGTTGTCGGTGATCTGCTGCGAGATGCGTCCCAGCACCACGCGCGACAGCAAGTATGCGACGACCTGCGCCACGCTCGCCACCGCGCCCCAGATCAGCGCGTCGACCATGCTCACCGAGTTGACGATCGCCGCGTGCAGCGGCAGCGCCAGGCCGACCAGGGTGCCGGTCATCGCGATCGCCGCGGCCGTGTTGCCCTCGCGGATCAGCGTGAACTCGCGATGCGGCGTGACCAGCGCGACGATCGCGATGGCGACGACGAGGATGCCCAGGCCCATGCCGAAATAGGCGAGGAAGGCGACAAAACTGTGCAGATCGATGGCGGCGCGCATGGCAATCCTGTTGGTGGCGGTGGAAATCGATCGATGACGCGTCGGCGATGGACAGCCGGCGCGGCTCAGGTGATGTCGAGGTCGGCGACGCTGATGTCC
>JBOHYD010000119.1:0-2980 GCA_050737635.1 Luteimonas sp.
GATATGTTTGAATACATTGAGCGGCGCCATAACCCAAGAATGCGGCGAAGAGTCGCTAGGCAAGATTTGAAGTTTTCCACCCTTTCACAACCGTCCGCGATTTCGGGGTAGAACCCGCATTGGCCTCAAGGCGCGCGCGATGCCGAAGTCACTGGTGCGAACAGGGCGTCGATATCGGCCTCGTCGAACTGCATTGCGGTGCGCGTGCCGCCCTCGAGCACCGCCTTGGCGAGGCTGGCCTTGCGCTGCTGCAGGGCCTGGATTTTTTCCTCGACGGTGCCGGTGCAGATCAGCTTGTAGACGAACACCGGTTTGTCCTGGCCGATGCGGTGGGCGCGATCGGTGGCCTGGGCTTCGACCGCCGGATTCCACCAGGGATCGTAGTGGATGACGGTGTCGGCGGCGGTGAGGTTGAGACCGACGCCGCCGGCTTTGAGGCTGATCAGGAACAGCGGCACCTCGCCGGCCTGGAAACGCCGGATCGGCGTGGCGCGGTCGCGGGTGCTGCCGTCCAGCCGCACGAAGGCGATGCCGCGTGCGCGCACTTCAGTCTCGATCAAGTCGAGCATGCCGGTGAACTGCGAGAACAGCAGCACGCGGCGGCGTTCTTCGAACAACTCGTCGAGCATCGACAGCAGCAGTTCGAGCTTGGCCGAGGGCGCTGGTTCGACGCGGCGGGCTTTGCCGTCGAGCTTGACCAGGCGCGGGTCGCAGCAGACCTGGCGCAGCTTGAGCAGCGCGTCGAGTATGACGATGCTCGATTGCGCCAGCCCGCGCTTGCCGAGCGCCTCGCGCACGCGCTGGTGCATGGCCAGGCGCAGGGTTTCGTACAACTCGCGCTGGCGCCCGCTGAGTTCGACGGCGCGTTCGATGATGCTCTTGGCCGGCAGTTCCGGCGCTACCGCTTCCTTGCTCCGACGCAGCACAAACGGAGCGATGCGGCGGTTCAGGCGCACTTGACGCTCGCTGTCGCCGTGCTTCTCGATCGGGGCGCGGAAATGGCGGCCGAAGTGCCTGGCATCGCCGAGCAGGCCGGGCAGCACGCAGTCGATCTGCGCCCACAGTTCGCCGAGGTGGTTTTCCAGCGGCGTCCCGGTGACCGCCAGGCGGCGCTGCGCCGGGATCGCGCGGGCGACTTGCGCGGCCTGGCTGCGCGGATTTTTGATCGCCTGCGCCTCGTCAAAAATTGCCAGGGTGAAACGCTGCGCGAGTAAGGGCGCGCGGTCGCGCGGCAGCAGCGCGTAGGTGGTGATGACGAGGTCGTGATCGCCGATGCGGGCGTAATCGGCGGCGCGGCCGCCGCCGTGCAGCACCAGCACGCGCAGCTTCGGGGTGTAACGCGCGGCCTGTTCGCACCAGTTGCCGACCACCGACGTGGGGCAGACCACCAGCGCTGCGTGCGGCAGGCGCCGCCGGGTTTTTTCGGCCTGCAGGTGCATCAGCACTTGCAGGGTCTTGCCCAGGCCCATGTCATCGGCAAGGATGCCGCCGAGCCCGGCGTCGGCCAGAAACCGCAGCCAACGCAGGCCTTCGAGCTGGTAGGGGCGCGGCGTCGCGCGCAGCCCGCGGGGGACGCTCAGCGGCAGGTCGCGGCCGGCCTGGCGCAGGCGTTCGGCAAACGCCTGCGCGGAAGACGCGCCGGCCAGCGTCAGGCCGGCACCGGCGGTCGATTGCAGATCGCCCAGCACGTCGGCCGCCAACCGCGGCACGCGCAGCCGCGCGCCGTCTTTGAGGTCCGGCGACAGCCATTCCAACAGCGGTGCGAGCAGCGCGCGCACGCGGCTTAGCGGCAGCGGTATGTGGCGGCGAGCGTCGAGCGGCGCCAGCCAGAGGGCGTCGGCCGGCTCGGTTGCCGCCGCGTGCAGTGGGAATCGCGGATCCTCGAGCGCGCGCGCCAGGATCGGCAGCAAAGACACGCGCTGGTCGCCGATTTGGATGCCCAGTTCGACCCCAAACCAGTCCTCGCCGCTGGCATCGTCGAGTTCGCCATACCAGGCATCGGGTGCGGCCAGCAGCTCGATCGGAAATTCGGGCGCAAATTCGACGCGAAAGCCAGCGCCGATCAGCGCTGGGCTGAGTGCCGGCAGCGCGCTGGGGTCGTGCCAGGCCTGCGGGTCACGCGGCAGCCAGTCGCCCTCGGTGAGCCACTCGGCGATCGGCCACGGCAGGGTGCGGCGCTGATCCGCCGCCGGTCGCAGCCCGAGTGCGTGCAATCGCTTGATCGCGGCCTGTTCGCCGCGCGCGTCGCGCTCGATCAGCAGCAACTCGCCGTCGACCAGACGCCGTTGCGATCGCGCCGGGTCGGCTGCGCCCACGCGCTGGCCGTGGTAATCGAAGGACAGATGCGCAAGATGCAGGACCGGGGCCTTTGCCGCCTGCTGCCGATACCAGGCGGTCTGCGCTGCGGCGTGATCGGGATCGGATGTTGCGACGGTCAAGGTCAACACCGGCAACGGCGGTCCGTCGAGGGTGCGCGCCGCCGCCAGCGCCAGCGGTGCCGGCAGCGCGCTGAACTGCGGCTGCTGCCGCCACTGGAGCGACACGTGTTCGATGTGTTCGGGCATCAGCGCAGGTATCAGCAGCAGGCGCTCGGCCAGCGTGAGGTCGTGCGCGATGCGGCCGAGGCAGCGCTGGGCGGCGTCGAAGTAGTGCAGGCCGCCGGCGCGCAGCAGCAGGCTGCCGCCGCTGTCGGCTTGCAGGCGCTGGCTGCCGTCGCTCTGCAACTGCCATTGCCAGTGCAGCGATCGCACTGGGCCGCGCGTCAGCTCGCCATTGCGGGGTTTTTGCCAGCAGCACCACTGGCTGTCCAGCAAGGTGTCGAGCAGGTCGGCGGCGCGGCGGCCGTCGAGCCGGAACGCCTCGGTGCCGCCATAGAGCGCCGGCTGCATGCGCAACGCCGCCACCAGCGCATGCTGGCTGTCGTCGAGGTAGGTCTGCTGTGCGGCGCTGCCGAAGCCGCCGATCCGCAGCGGCTCGGGCT
>JBOHYD010000120.1:0-5041 GCA_050737635.1 Luteimonas sp.
GTTTCGCGCGCGCTGCTTCGCAGGCGCTGCGCTGTGTGCCGCACTGATCGGCTTTGCGATCTTTTCGCAGTTCCAGTGGGAGCTGCTGCCATGCCCGCTGTGCATCTTCCAGCGCATCGCGTTTGCCGTGCTCGGCGTGCTGCTGCTGATTGCCGGGTTGCACGCGCCGCGCGGTGTCGGTGCCCGTCGCGCGTACGGCGTGCTCGCACTGATTCCGACGTTCACCGGCCTCGGCATCGCCGCACGGCATGTCTGGCTGACGCATCTGCCGCCCGAACAGGTGCCGTCATGCGGACCGCCGCTCGAATTTATGATGGAGACCAATGCCTTCACCGACGTGATCCGCAAAGTGCTGACCGGATCGGGCGAATGCGCGAGGGTCGACTGGACCTTCCTCGGCCTGTCGATGCCGGCGTGGAGCCTGCTGTGGTTTGTGCTGCTCGCGCTGCTGGTCGTCACGACGACGATGCTTGCCCGCCGTTGATAGGCATGCACCGGCCTTTGCATCGCTGATTGGTCACGGCAGTAACGGTTGCTATGCCCGGCGACGCGACCGAAGATGTGTTTGTTGTGTTGCAACATGATCCCTGACGCCATGCCCACTCTCGATCGAAATCTTCACCCCGTGAATCTCGCCGCCGGCTGGTCGCCCACCGGCTGGCGCGCGCGCACCGCGCTGCAACTGCCGACGTATCCCGATGCCGCCGTGCTCGCCGGCGTGCAGGACGAGCTGCGCGCGCTGCCACCGCTGGTGACCTCGTGGGAAATTCTCGCGCTCAAGCAGCAACTCGCCGAGGCCCAGGATGGCAAGCGCTTCCTGCTGCAAGGTGGGGACTGCGCGGAGAACTTCAGTGACTGCACCTCGGAGGTGATCTCCAACCGGCTCAAGGTGTTGTTGCAGATGAGCCTGGTGCTGGTGCACGGCCTGCGCCTGCCGGTGGTGCGCGTCGGTCGCTTTGCAGGCCAATACGCCAAGCCGCGCTCGACCGACACCGAGACGCGCGGCGATGTCACCCTGCCGAGCTATCGCGGCGACATGGTCAACGGCCCGGAGTTCACGCCTGAGGCGCGCATTCCCGATCCTCGGCGCATGGTCAAGGCGCACGCACGCTCGGCGATGACGATGAACTTCGTGCGTTCGCTGATCGACGGCGGTTTTGCCGATCTGCATCACCCGGAATACTGGGATCTCGGCTGGGTCGGCCATTCGCCGCTGGCCGACGAATACCACCGGATGGTGTCCGGCATCGGCGACGCGGTGCGCTTCATGGAGACGCTGTCCGGCGCGCAGGTGCACAATCTCAACCGTGTCGAGTTCTACACTTCGCACGAGGCGCTGCTGCTGCCGTACGAGGAGGCGCTCACGCGTCAGGTGCCGCGACAGTGGGGCTGGTTCAACCTCAGCACGCACTTCCCGTGGATCGGCATGCGCACCGCCGCGGTCGACGGCGCGCACAGCGAGTACTTCCGCGGCATCCGCAACCCGATCGCGATCAAGATCGGACCGTCGGTCACGCCCGATCAGCTGCTCACGCTGATCGACGTACTCAATCCCGACGACGAACCCGGCCGCCTGAGCCTGATCCACCGCATGGGCGCCGCGCACGTCGCCGACAAACTACCGTCGCTGCTCGACGCGATGAAGCGCGACGGTCGCCGCGTGCTGTGGATCTGCGACCCGATGCACGGCAACACCGAGTCGACCAGTAACGGTTACAAGACCCGGCGCTTCGACAACATCCGCAGCGAGATCGAGCAGTCGTTCGACCTGCACGCCGCCGCCGGCACGCGCCTGGGGGGGGTGCATCTGGAGCTGACCGGCGAGGACGTCACCGAATGCACCGGCGGCGCGCGCGACCTGACCGATATCGATCTCGAGCGCGCTTACCGCTCCAGCGTCGACCCGCGGCTGAACTACGAGCAAGCGCTAGAGATTGCGATGTCGATCGTGCGCAAGCAGGCCCAATTGGCGAGCCCTGCCGCGGCCTGATCCGGCGAGGGTAGAGGGCGCTATTTTTCAGTGCCGTTGGCTGCGATCGTGGGCAGAAAGCGCGGCGGTGTACGCGCCTTGGTCGCCTGTTCGTAGGCGTAGGCCAATTCAATCAGCCGTGGCTCGCTCCAGGCCGCGCCCAGGAAGGCGATCCCGAGCGGCAGCCCGTGCGCATCGCCCATCGGCACGGTGACGCTCGGCGTGCCGGCGACCGCGGCCGCGCCGTAGCCGGCACCGGTGAAGTGATCGCCGTTGACTGGATCGATGGGCCATGCCGGGCCGGTGGTGGGTACGATCAGCGCGTCGAGCTTCTGCGCGTCGAGCGCGGCGGTGATGCCGTCCTTGCCGGCGAGGCGTCGCGCGCGGTCGCGGGCGGCGATGTAGGCCGCGTCGGTCAGCGGACCTTTCGCCTGCGCCTGCTCGAACAACTCCTGCCCGAACCACGGCATTTCCTGCGCGGCGTGCGCGGCGTTGAACGCGATCAGCCCGGCCAGCGTCTGGATCGGTGCGTCGCTGCCGCGCAGATAGCTTTCGAGATCGGCCTTGAACTCGTGCAGCAGTACGGTCGTCTCGTCGTCGTTCCACTTGCCGGCGGTGGCGATCTCCGCATCGACGACGGTTGCGCCGGCGGCCTTCAACGCCGCGACGGTGCGTTCGAATGCGGCGTTCACGTCGGGCTGGAAGTTCACGCTGTTTTTCTTCAGCACGCCGATGCGTGCGCCTTTCAGCGCGTCGGCTTTCAGATGCGCAAGGTAGTCGACCGGCGATGGGCGCGAGGCTTGCACCGATGCTGCATCGGTGTCGTCGCGGCCGGCCATCGCGGTGAGCAGAATCGCGGCATCGGCGACGCTGCGCGCCATCGGGCCAGCGGTGTCCTGGCTGTGCGAGATCGGGAGGATGCCATCGCGGCTGACCAGGCCGACGGTCGGCTTGATGCCGACGAGGCCATTCACTGCCGAGGGGCAGAGGATGCTGCCGTCGGTCTCGGTGCCGATGCCGATCGTTGCGAGGTTCGCTGCGATCGCGCTGCCGGTGCCGGCGCTGGAACCGCAGGGACTGCGGTCGAGCACGTACGGATTCTTGGTTTGCCCGCCGCGCGCGCTCCAGCCCGAGGTCGAGCGCGAGGAGCGGAAGTTGGCCCATTCGCTTAAGTTGGTCTTGCCGAGGATCACCACGCCGGCGGCGCGCAGACGACGCACGAGCAAGGCGTCTGTTTTCGGGCGATGTTGCGCGAGCGCGAGCGAACCGGCCGAATTGACCATCGGCACGGCGTCGATATTGTCCTTCAGCAGCACGGGGATGCCGTGCAGTGCGCTGCGCACCTTGCCCGCCTTGCGCTCGGTATCGCGCGCGCGGGCGTCCTGCAGCGCCTGCGGGTTGAGCTCGATGACGGCGTTGAGCATCGGACCGGCGTCGTCGATGGCGGCGATGCGGTCCAGATAGGCCTGGGTCAGGCGGCGACTGTCGAGTTCGCCGCGGGTCATCCGCGCCTGCAGCGTAGCGATATCGGTCTCGGCAAACGCGAACTTCGCCTGCAGCGTCGGCGCGGCCGGTGCCGGGCGTGCCGGGGCGGCATCGGGCATCGGCTGACGCTGGCAGCCGACGATCAGCAAGCACAGTGCGGCCGCGCAAGCGTAACTCCGCAGGCGGTTGTCGGCGGCGACGTGCATGGCGTTCCCCGAGGTGTGGATGCAAACAGCATTGCGCGCTGGGCACGGGGGCGCAAGGTCGGTGGTGGCGTTTGCACGGGTCGCGCGCTGCGCGATGGCCGGGGAGTGCGAGATCCAGCGGCAAGCTGCTGAAGGCGAAGTCAGCGAATAGAGGTGGCCCACATCAGTTTGAATCGCACCTGCGTTCAACTTCTGCACTTGACATGGGGAGGGAAGCTGCTAACTGCGGCTGGGCTTGTTCGATGACGGCAGCGGCTAGCAGCCTGTTGAAATTCGCACGTTGCCGTCACGAGCGTGCATCGTCGGGCGCACCGGCGAGTGGTTGGTTTGGATTTTCCAGCCCATGATCCAGTTCCCGGGGCGGTTTGGTGGCATTTTCATGGTCTGCGGACGCAACTTGCCTGCCCCTGGGCTCATGCGCTGGGTACCGTCGCCAGCAGGCCGCGCAAACGGATCAGGTTGCTGGCGGCCATGGCCATCTGGAACAGCGCCTCGACCCGATCGCGACCGCGCTGGTTGACTTGCCGCAGGCCGGCGGCTGACTTGATCCAGCCGAAGTGGGTTTCGATCCACGCACGGGTTTTGATGCTCACCGCATAGCCGCTGTGACGCGTGGTGCGTCCATCGATGGCACTGCGCCGATTCGTGGTGTTTTGCGCCACATGCGGGGTGACGCCCAGTGCGCGGCACCCGGCCACGAAGTCGGCCGTATCGTCGGCTTTGTCGGCGGCCAGCATGCGCCGTCCTCGCCGCTTGAGATCCGCCATCATCGCCAAGGCCGTTTCGCGTTCGCCGTGGCCGTTGGCCAGGCTGATCCGGGCATCACGCACCAGGCCATGGCGGTGCTCCATCAGGAGGTGACCTTGATAACTCAGCTGCGCAGCGGTGTTGCCCTTGCGGAACAAGTGGGCATCCGGGTCACTGCTGGAAGCGTGGGTATCGTTGCGCCGCGCCTGGCCCTTGAAGTCCGGCGGTGCATTGCGTGGGCCGTCGCCCTGGTCCGGTGGCGGCACGCCCTTCGGCCGAAAACTCTTGTGCGAGGCCCACGCCTGCAGCGACGTGCCATCGACCGAGAAGTGCGCCTCGGACATCAGGCCCTGGCGCTCGGCCAGACGCACCACTTCGCGGAAAAACTCGTGGGCCACCGCACTGTCGTTGAGCCGGTCACGGTTCTTCGAGAACACCGAGTGATCCCACACGGCATCATCGATGGCCAGCCCGACAAACCAGCGGAACAGCAGGTTGAACCGCCCCGGATTTCGTGGAGGCTGTTTGGTTTAAGTCATGCAGCCCTTGGGACGGCGTGACTGGCGAGTTGCCGATAGTAGTTTGCCTCAGCCTCTGCAGGCGGTATATAGCCGATAGGTTCAAGCAGGCGTTG
>JBOHYD010000121.1:0-5036 GCA_050737635.1 Luteimonas sp.
TGCTCGTCGCGTGCGCCGGCATCGCTACCGCCGCGCGCGCGCAGTCGCTGCCGCCGGCGCGGGTCAAGCCCGCCGAGCGTCTGCTGCCGTCGGCGCGCGCCGAGCTCGAACGCCATCGCATCGCGCTCGCGGCGATGCCGCTGCCTGCGCGCGACGATTTCCGCCAGCGCATTGCCGAGTGGAACGCGCAGCTGCCGGCGCTGCAGCGCGCGCGTCGCAGCCGCTGGCAGGCCTGGCAGGCGCTGCCGGCCGATGAGCGTGCGCGGATCGAACTCGCCGCGCGCGATTTCGATGCGCTACCCAGCGATCAGCAGCAAACGCTGCGCGAACGCTACGACGCGCTCGACGGCAGCGAACGCCACGGCTGGCAGCTCGGGCCGACGCTCGGTGCGGTGTATCTGCGCTTGCATGCGCTGTTTGCGCAGGTGCCGCCGGCGCAGCGCGACGCTGCGCTGGCCGCGCTGCGCGCGATGACGCCCGATGCGCGCGAGGATCTCGCGGTACTCGCCCAGCGCACGCCGCCGCAGGAGCGCGACGCGCTGCGCCGCCGCTGGCTGTCGCTGCCGGCGGCACAGCGCGCTGCGTGGCTGCGCGCGCAGCTGGGCCGATAGGGAGCAACGAGTGGAGAGCAACGAGTGGCAGAACGCAGCGGTTAAGACCCCGGCCTGCCGCGGCGCGATCGCGGCGACGAATCTCCGCCGGCCGCCACCTGCACGGAGGCAGTCAGCCGGTCTCCCCGCTGGCGTGGGAATCACCAACAAGAAGTCCACGAGCAAGCGCCCAGTGCTTGCGCGCGCGCCTTGCTGGTAACCGAGGCAACGCACAGCAGCGCCTGAGTGCCGACCCTGTCGCCTGATCGATCGATACCGTCTCTTCGCACCGCTCCACATCCGTTTTCGACGTTGCCCACCTCGCCATGTCCACACACGCCTCTCAAAACTCACGCTTCGGCCGCGAAGTGCGCACCACCGCCGTGCTTGCCGCACCGCTGGTGGCCGGGCATTTTTCGACCGGGCTGATCGGTTTTGTCGACGCGGTGCTCGCCGGCCACCACGGCACCACCACGCTGGCGGCGGTGTCGGTCGGCACCGCGCTGTTCTGGCTGCCGATGATGATCCCGATGGGCACGCTGATGGCGTTGCCGCCGTCGGTGTCGCAGCTCGACGGTGGCGGACGCCGCAGCGAGATCGGCCCGCTGTTCCGGCAGTCGCTGTGGCTGGGTGCGGCGCTCGGTGTGCTGCTGTTCGCGTTTCTGAGCGCGGCGGTGTACGCGCTCGAGCCGATGGGCATCGCCGCGGAGATCCGGCCCGGGGCGGCGGCGTTTCTGCACGGCATCCGCTGGGGGGTGCCGGCGCTGACGTTGTATTACTGCCTGCGCTATCTCAGCGACGGTCTGCACTGGACGTGGCCGACGATGGTGCTCGGCTTCGGCGGCCTGCTATTGCTGCTGCCGTTGGGCTATCTGCTGAGCTTCGGCGCGACGTTTGGGCCGCTGCACGTGCCCGAACTCGGTGCCGGCGGCCTCGGCATCGCGTCGTCGATCATGCTGTGGACGCAGATGCTGACGTTTGCGATCTATCTGGCGTGCGCGAAAAGGTTCGCGTCGCTGCAGCTGTTTGCGCGGTTCGATGCACCGCACTGGCCGACGCTGCGCCGGCTGCTCGCCACCGGCCTGCCGATCGGCGTGACCGTGGCGATGGAGGGCAGTCTGTTCATCGTCACCGCACTGCTGATCGGCCGGCTCGGCGACGTGCCGGCGGCCGCGCATCAGATTGCGATCAATGTCGCTAGCTTGTGCTTCATGATTCCGCTCGGGCTTGCCGAGGCGACCACGGTGCGGGTCGGCCACGCGATCGGCCGCGGCCAGGGGATGCGCGGTGTGCGGCGAGCGGCGTTTGCCGGTATCGCGCTAGTGCTGGCCACGCAGGCGCTGTCCGCACTGATCCTGCTGATCTGGCACGACGGCATCGTCGCGCTGTACACCACCGACGCCGCGGTCGCGGCGCTGGCGACGTCGCTGCTGTTATTGGCCGCGGCGTTCCAGTTTCCCGACGGCATCCAGGTACTGTCGGCCGGTGCGTTGCGCGGGCTCGAGGACACCCGCGTGCCGATGCTGCTGGCGGCATTCGCGTACTGGGGTATCGGCATGCCGCTCGGCGCCGGTCTCGGGCTCGGCCTGGGCTGGGGGCCGCGCGGCATGTGGATCGGCCTGATCGCGGGTTTGATCGTGGCCGCGGTGCTGCTTGGCGCACGCTTCTTGCGCTCCTCGCGCGCTGCCCGCACTGTGCTGGTCGGCCACGTGACCGATGGCGGATGACAGTCGACAGGCGCGGGCGTCAAACTCAGCCCGAGTCGGTACGCGTTCCGTCGAATTCCACCCCTTCCGAGGCGTTATGCCAAGCACAGCGATCGCTTTTCATGCCCGCGTCGGGTCCGCATCGCCGCGCCTGCTATGACCCTCGACGCAGGACAGCGCGATGACCGAGCCACCGGCACTGCCTGATCGCCCCTCCCGCCTTCAACCCGATCCACCGGAGTCTTCCCGCATGAACCAGCCGGACCGCCACGGCCCCATCGCCACCTTCTTCATCTTCGTCTGGGACGCGATGAACTTCACCCGGCGGCTGGCGTTCAACCTGCTGTTCTTCGGGCTGATCGCGCTGCTGCTGATCGCGATCGCCAGCAGCGGCCGGGTCAAGGCGCTGCAGGCGCGCAGCACGCTGGTGATTGCGCCCGAGGGCGCGCTGGTCGAGCAGTACAGCAGCGACCTGGCCAGCCGCGCGCTTGCCAGGGTGGGGGGCAGCCAGAGCGACGGCGAAGTGCGGCTGCGCGATCTGCTGCGCGCGCTCGACGGCGCGCGCGCGGACAAGAACATCGAGCGCGTGCTGCTGCGCGTCGACAAGATGAGGTTCTCCGGCTACGCGTCGATCCGCGAGGTCGCCGCCGCGCTCGGCAAGCTGCGCGCGGCGGGCAAGCAGGTGGTCGCGTTCGGTGAAAACCTCGACCAGATGCAGTACCTGCTCGCCGCTGAGGCCAGCGAGGTCTACCTCGACCCGATGGGCGGGCTGATCCTCGAAGGCCTCGGCCGCTACCGCCAGTTCTACCGCGAAGGCTTGCAGGACAAGCTCGGCGTCGACGTCCACGTGTTCAAGGTCGGCGAGTACAAGTCCGCGGTCGAACCCTACCTCCTCGACGCCGCGTCGGCCGAAGCCAAGGAGGCCGACCTGTACTGGATGAGCGACGTCTGGCAGCGCTACCTCGGCGACATCGCCGCCGCGCGCAAGCTCAGCGTCGCGCAACTTGCCGCCGACATCGGCGCGCTGCCGTCGGCCATCGAGGCCGCCGGTGGCGATCTCGGAAAATACGCGTTGCAGCACAAGCTGGTCGACGGCTTGAAGACCCAGCAAGAAGTCGAGGACCTGCTGGTCAAGCGCGGCGTCGCCGACGCCGACGCCGACGGCGGTTTCCGCCAGGTGTCGCTGGGCGCGTACGTCGCGCATCTCAACACCACGCTGTCGCCGGTCGACAAGCGTCCGCAGGTGGCCGTGGTCGTCGCCGAGGGCGAGATCAGCGGCGGCGAGCAGCCGGCCGGCAAGATCGGCGGCGAGTCCACCGCCGCGCTGCTGCGCGCCGCGCGCGACGACAAGCTGGTCAAGGCGGTGGTGCTGCGCGTCGATTCGCCCGGCGGCGAAGTATTCGCCTCGGAGCAGATCCGCCGCGAGATCGTCGCGTTGAAGGCCGACGGCAAGCCGGTGGTCGTGTCGATGGGCGACCTCGCCGCGTCCGGGGGCTATTGGATCAGCGTGAATGCCGATCGCATCTACGCCGACCCGTCGACGATCACCGGCTCGATCGGCATCTTCGGCTTGCTGCCGAGCATTCCGCGCACGCTGGAAAAAATCGGCGTGCGCACCGACGGCGTCGGCACCACGCGCTTTGCCGGCGCGTTCGACCTGACCCGGCCCATGTCGCCCGAGGTCGGGCAGGTGATGCAGGCGGTGATCGAGAAGGGCTACCGCGACTTTGCCGAGCGTGTCGCCAGCGCGCGCAAGCGCAGCTTTGCGCAGATCGACGCGGTCGCGCGTGGCCGCGTGTGGAGCGGTGCGCAGGCGAAGGAACGCGGGCTGGTCGACGCGTTCGGCGGTTTGTCCGACGCACTCAACGACGCCGCCGCGCGCGTCAATCTCGGCAAGCCTGACAGCTACCGCGTGCGCTACGTCGAAAAGCCGGCGTCGCCGTTCGAGCAGCTGCTCTCCGGTTTTGCCGCGAGCAGTTACGGCAGCGCGTGGCTGCGTGAAAGCGGATTTGCGCAGAACCTCATTGCCCGCGCGGTGCTTGGCGATGTCATCCCGCAGGCCGCGCGCGACCTGCAGTTTTTGCAGAGCGCCGCGACCGCTCCGGGTGCGGGCGGTGCGCGGATCAAGGCGATCGTGCACTGCCTGTGCGGGATGTGATGGCGGCTGCGCGCGGCGATTGAAAAAACCCCGCCACCCCGGCCTGCGCCGGGATGGCGGCGGTACTGCGCGGCATCGCGACGTGCTGCAAAGGGCCCGGCGTTATCCTATGCCGAACCCATACGCAGGCAGCCCGATGGATCCGCACCGCTGGCGACTCGACGGCCAACGCGCACTCGTCACCGGCGGCAGCGCTGGCATCGGTCGCGCGATCGCGCGCGAACTGCTCGGCTTCGGCGCGCGGGTGGTGATCGCCGCGCGCGACGGCGACGCACTCGAATCCGCACGCGACGAGCTCGCCGACGAATTTCCCGACGGCGACATCAAGGCACTCGTCGCCGACGTCGCCGACGACGAGCAGCGCCGCGAGCTGCTCGACTGGGTCGAGGACCAGGGCGATGGCCTCAACATCCTCGTCAACAACGCCGGCGGCAACCGCAGCAAGCCCGCGGTCGACTACACCGAGGACGAATGGCGCGAGATCTTCGAGATCAACCTGTTCAGCGCGTTCGAACTCTGCCGTTACCTGCACCCGCTGCTGGCGCAGCACGCGGCCTCGAGCATCGTCAACGTCGGCAGCGT
>JBOHYD010000122.1:0-20168 GCA_050737635.1 Luteimonas sp.
GCCACGCGCGGCGCGCAGTTCGCCAATGTCAGCGATGGCCGTGAAGCAACGCGCGCGCAGCAGGTGCTTGCCGGCAATGCGCGCGTTGCACCCGCCGTGCCGGCGACGCTGCCGCCGCTGCCGGCCAAGGGCGTGGAGCGCATGCTCGCGCTCGCCGAAGCCGGCAAGGAGCCGCTGCGCGGTTTTCTGATCAAGCATTCGCACAACGCCGAACGCGGGTTCTTTCTGAAGAGCGCGCAGCGACTGCTGCCGCCGGCGCGGCGCGCCGACCTCACCGTCAACGACTTCATCGTGATCGTGCCGGCGTTCACGGTCAGCGAGCTGACGGCGGCGTTTCAGATCGGATTTTTGATCTTCCTGCCGTTTCTGGTGATTGACCTGGTGGTCGCCAACATCCTGCTCGCGCTCGGCATGATGATGCTGTCGCCAACCACCATCTCGCTGCCGTTCAAGCTGCTGCTGTTTGTGCTGATTGACGGCTGGGCCAAGCTGGTGCACGGCCTGGTGCTGACCTATGGCAGCTAAAGGCCGGGATCGGGGGCCGGGGAAACTCATGCCCATCGACGCTCTGCTTGTGTTTTGGTCCCCGGTCCCCGATTCCCGACCCCAGGAGTTGCGATGACCGAGATGCTCGAACTCACCAAGCAGGCGCTGTTTCTGGTGCTAATCCTGTCGGCACCGCCGGTCGGCGCGGCGGCGCTGGTCGGGCTGCTGGTGGCTTTTTTGCAGGCCGCGACGCAGCTGCAGGAGCAGACGTTCGCCTACGCGCTGAAGTTCTTCGCGATCGTGGTGACGATGTTCATCACCGCGGCGCTGATCGGCGGCACGCTGTACACGTTTGCCGACCGCATCTTCATCGATTTTCCAGGACTGGCGCGCGGCTGATGCAGTTCGATGTTCTTGGCAATCCGATCATGGCGCTTGGGCTGAGCTTGCCGCGCATCGCTGGGGCGTTCCTGATGCTGCCGCTGCTCACCGAGCAGAGCATGCCGGCGATGGTGCGCAACAGTTTTCTGGTCAGCCTGGCGATCATCGCGCTGCCGATCGCACTGGCCGGATTGCCGGCGGGCGGCATCACGGTGTCGGCGATGGCACCGATCGTGGTCAAGGAGCTGTTTCTCGGTATCGCGATCGGCTTCTGCTTCGGCATCGTGTTTTGGGCGATCGGCGCGGCCGGCAACATCATCGACGCGCAGATCGGCATGACGATGGCGACGCTGATGGATCCGATCCAGGGCCATCAAGCGTCGCTGCACGGCGATTTTCTGTCGCGGCTGGCGTCGATGCTATTCATGGCCAGCGGCGCGTTTCTGATCTTTCTCGACCTGCTGATGTCGAGCTACGCGATCTGGCCGGTGATGTCGTTTTATCCGCATATCGAGGGCCGCGGCATGACCCTGTTCGTCGGCCAGTTCAGCTACCTGATGACCGCAGCGCTGGTGCTCGCCGCGCCTGCGATGGTGATCTTGCTGATCATCGACCTGTCGTTCGGCCTGGTAAACCGCTACGCGCCGTCGCTCAACGTGTTTGCGCTGACCCTGCCGATCAAGGCGTGGCTGGCGACCGCGATCATCGCGCTAATGCTCGGCGTGCTGGTCGAGTTCGTGCTGCGACGGCTCGGCGACAGCCGCGGGCTGATGGTAGTGTTGAACCAGGTCTTCACTTGAAGACGGGAGACGGGAAGGAGTGTCTGGGAGGCGCGTAGGAGTTTGACCGTTTGGCACGCGCGCATCGCCAGATCGCGTTAACCCCCTGTAGGAGCGCCCCATGGGCGCGATGCTTTTCGGTCACGTCACGATGACAGGCTCTAGCCCGCGTCGCCGCGTTGCATGTCCTCGGCCCAGCGCAACACCTCGGCCACCGCCTCGAAGAACTCGTCGCTGATGTAGTTGTCGAGCGCGACGCGCGCGTGCAGGCCGCGGGCGAGATCGATGTTTTCGAGGATCGGCACGCCGGCTTCCTCGGCGGCCTTCTTGATCAGCTCGGCCTCGCCGTCCTCGCCCTTGGCGACCACCACCGGCAGGTCGTCGACGCCGTGCGCGTACTGCAGCGCGACCGCGATGTGGGTGGGATTGGTGACCACGACATTGGACCCGCGCACGGCATTGAGCATGTTCTGCTGCGCCCACTCCTGATGCAACTGGCGGCGGCGCTGCTTGACATAGGGATCGCCCTCGTTTTCCTTGACCTCCTGCCGGATGTCGCGGCGGCTCATGCGCAGCTGCCGGGCGTAGGAATACTTCTGGTAGCCGGCATCGATCGCGGACACGAAGAAGAACACGAAGATCGTCCAGATGCCGATCCGCACCAGCGCGAACCAGATCGCCGAGCCGATCGCCGCCGGCGGCGCCCACGGCAGCAGCAGCAGCTGCGGCAGCATCCCGCGCAGCACCACGATGCCGATGAAGATCAGCGCCGCGCTCTTGACGATCGACTTGACCAGTTCGACTAGGTTGTCCATCGAGAACATCTTCTTGATGCCCTCGACCGGGTTGAGCTTGTCAAGCTTGGGGGTGAATTTCTTCAGCGTGACGATCGGCCCGACCTGCAGAAACTCAACCAGCACGCCGAGGAACACCGCCAGCGCCAGCAACGGCAGCGACATCCACACCAGCGCATCGAAGGCGACGTGGCCGAGTTCGCGCAGCGCCTCGTCGAACGGCCGCGACACCGCGCGCAAGCTCATCTCGAACAGGCCGTGGATCTTGTCGTACATCACCCCGACCGTCAGCCAGCCGCCGACCAGCCAGCCCAGCAGCAGCACCGTGCTGGTCAGCTCGCGGCTCTTGGCGACATTGCCTTCCTTGCGCGCGTCGCGGATCTTTTTTGGGGTTGGCGGCTCGGTCTTGTCGGCGCCCTGATCCTTTGCTGCCATATGGCCGTCTCGTTGCAATCCAGTCGCCGACGAGGCTAGCATGGGTCTGCACGGCGTCCGTACGGCAGGCAATCGCGTCCGCGGGCACGGCGTGACCTGCCCGGATCGCGTTAACCGGTCTAGGGTAGTCCCTAGATGGCCGGATCGCAGCGCAGGCGCTACCGTGCTGCCATCGTCGCCAGTGCGGCCGCCGCCAAGGTCCCCAGACATCGCGTCCATGAGCACCGTCAACGCCACCAACGCCACCAACGCCAGCCTGCGCGACGGTCTGCAGCCGCTCGACGATCACGGCACGATCGCCGAACTGCAGTTACGCGACCAGGGGCTCGGCGCGCGGGCGGTCGGGCTCGAGGCGCTGCACGGCGTTGATGACGGTGCCAGCGGTACCGCGGCCACGGACGCTGGCGAGGATGTGCTGAACGCGCAAGCCTGGACCGATGTGTCGCCGGGCGACCGCTGGCTCGTTGGCGATCTCGGCTTCGAGGTGCAGCTCGGCGGCATGGCGTTGTCGCAGGCCGCCGACCACGCCGCCGACGCGGTCGCCGACGCACTGATCTGACCGTAACGGTCGATTCGACGCAGCGCGCGTCGATGGCCGCCTCCACCAAGACACCCTGCCGACGCTAGTCCGTCATGTGCGCTGCGCTTTAAGATTTGTCGCTGGCGGCGCCATCGGCGGATCGGCTCCGCGCCGCGACAAACCCGACACGCCTGCCTAGACTCGCAGCGATGCTTTCGACGCACGCGCCACCGCCATGACCGACCCGCGTGCCGATGCCGTGCCGTCGCCGGCCGCGCTGCGCGCCGGTGCCGACCGGCTGATCTCGGCGCTGGCCGCGCACAGCGACCCCGAATACCGGCTCACCGTGCTCAAACGGTTGGTGCGGCGGCTTGGGCAGGAGCGCTATCCGCTGTTCCTGCGGCTGATCGGCGTGGTCGCCGAGAGCGACGACGCGCGCGCGCAGCGCTTGCTCGCCGACACCTTCGGCACCGCGTTGCGGCGCATGGACATGCCCGGCGGCGCGCTGTCGTCGTGGGGCGCGGCGCGGCTGCCGGCGAGCACCGAACCGATGGCGGCGAGCGCGTTTTCCGGGCAGTTTTTCGGCGCCACGCCACAGCGGCTGCTCGGTCCGGTCGAATACCTGACCGTCTGGCACCTGCAGCGCACGCAGCGCACCGCGCTCGGCGCGGACACCTTCCGCACCAGCCTGTCGCGGCTGATCGCGCTGCTCAACCGCAGCGACGACGCGCGCGCGCTGTATCCGCAAAAGCTCGCCGCCGATGCCCAGAACGAGCTCGAAGGTGCCTACACCCGCGCCACCCGCGACCGGCTGGCCGCGATCGCGTCGGCGTGGAAGGCCGGCCAGTCGCCGGACGCCGTCGCGCAGGCCGCACTCGACACGCGTAGCGTCGATACGCCGCACGACTGGGTGGTGCGCGACCTGTAGTCGCGATTGCCCGGATGCCGTTAACAAGCCGTAGAAGCGCCCCGTGGGCGCGATAGGCGTTACTCGGAAAGCCCCCATCGCGCCCATCGGGCGCTCCTACACAGCAACTTGCTCGCCGCCGCGCCCGCGGCCAAGATGCCCGTACGCCCTGCGGAGATCGTGCATGCGTTCCAGCATCCATTCGCCGTGTGTCGATTGCCTGCCACGTGCGTGCCGGATCGTGCGCATGGTCCTGGTCTGTGCCGCCTTGCTGATTGCTGTGGCTGCCTGCGCGCGCGCGCCGAGCGGCGGCAACGCCCGGTCCGCCGCCGCGACGCCCGCACAAGCGGTACGCCAGCTGACCATGCACCTGCGCGACGGCGATCTCGCCGCGTTTGCGCGCGCCGCCGTGCCGCCGCCACTGCACGCCCGGCTCGACACAGCGTGGCGCGCCGGCACCACGCGCTGGCCGCTCGACGCGCTGCCGCTGAGCGCGCAGTTACCGCAGGCGATGGCGACGCTGGCGGCAGCCGACGCCGAAAAAACCCTGCAGCGCAGCTTCGACCGGCAGTTTGCCGGGGCCGCCGGCGAGCTGAAGAACACCGCGACCACGCTCGGCCTGTTCGGCGTGCAGTACGTGCGCAACGAGGCCGATTTCAGCGCCGAGGAGCGCGCCCATTACGCGCAGCTGGTGACCGCGGTGAGCGGCTGGGCGCAGGCCGCGCCGCTGTCGGACCGCGACCGCGCACGCGCGACAATCGCGACGCTGACCGCCGCCGCACGCCGCACCGGGCTCACCTCGGACGCGGATTTTGCGCGCGCCGGCATCGACGCCAGCCTGCGCCGGCTGCAGCCGTTTGTGATCGCATTCAAGCAGGCGCTGGTCGGCTACGGACTCGACGTCGACACCGGTCTCGGCGGCCTCGACGCCACGCTGCAGTCGCAGACCGGCGACAACGCGCGCGTGCGCATGCGCTACCGGATCGGCGACACCGCGATCGACACCGTGGTCGCGGTCGAGCGCATCGGTGGCCGCTGGTACGTCAGCGACCACTTGCGCGCGGCCGAGGCCGCGGCGGCACGAACCGCCGCGCCAAACCAGCTGCCGGCGACTGCGTCGCCGTCGCCGTCGCCGCCGACCACGCCGGCAGCGCCACAAGCCTCGCGCGCGGGCCGATAGCCGTGCGCGCGCAGCGCCCGCCAAGCGCTTCGGCATAATGCCAAGGATGCCCACGCAACCGTCCCTGTTCGACTCGTCCGCCGATCGCGACGCCAGCGCCGATGCCCACGCGGTCGGATCGATGCTTGCCGGCAGCGAGGTCGCCGCGGACGACGCCGGCAGCGCCGGACCGATCGCGCCGACACCCTCCGATCGCGGCGGCGGCACCACCGCGCAGGTCGCAGGTGCCGGCCCGGCCCATGGTCGCCGACCGCGTGCGAGCAGCAGCGCACGCGCGCGTCGTCCGCTGTGGGCGCGGCTGCTCGGCCGCGTGCTGTCGCCGTGGATCGCACTGAAGATCGAGCCGCCGGGGCCGCAGCCGTTCATCGATGCGCGACCGGTCTGCTACGTGCTCGAGAACTACGGCCTGTCGAATGCGCTGATCCTCGACCGCGCCTGCCGCGAGGCCGGCCTGCCATCGCCGCTGCGGCCGTTGCCCGGCGATCCGCTGCGTCGCAAGCGCGCCTACGTCGCGCTGTCGCGGCGCAGCGCCGGCGGCACGCTGTCCGCCAATACCCTCGCCGCACTCGCCGCCACCGGCAAGCCGCCGCCGGCCAAGACCCATTCCGAATCGCTCGCGCGCCTGCTCGACGCGCACCGCGCCGATCCGGTGCTCGACGTGCAACTGGTGCCGGTGTCGATCTTCGTCGGTCAGGCCCCGGAGCGCAGCAGCGGCTGGTTTTCGGTGCTGTTTTCGGAAAACTGGGCGCTGGTCGGTAGATTCCGCCGGCTGCTCGCCATCCTGCTCAACGGCCGCAACACGCTGGTGCAATTTGCCGCGCCGATCGACCTGCAGGCCAGCATCGCCGAAGGCCTGACCCCCGAGCGCACCGTGCGCAAGCTATCGCGGGTGCTGCGCACGCACTTCAACCGCATCCGCGAGGCCGTGATCGGCCCCGACCTGTCGACGCGCCGGCTGCTGATCGACAAGGTGCTGGCGTCTGGCCCGGTCAAGGACGCGATCGCCGACCAGGCGCGCCGCGACGGCACCTCGCTCGCCGACGCCTGGAAAAAAGCCCACGCCTACGCCTACGAGATCGCCGCCGATTACTCGCATCCGGTGCTGCGTTCGCTGAGCTTCATCCTCACCCCGGTGTGGAACCGCATCTACCGCGGCGTGCTCGTCCACCACCTCGACGCGCTCAAGGCCATAGCACCCGGCCACGAAGTGATCTACGTGCCCAGCCATCGCAGCACCATGGACGATCTATTGCTGCCCTACGTGCTGTACACCCGTGGCGTGGTGCCGCCGCACATCGTCGCCGGCATCAATCTCAACTTCCCGGTCGTCGGCAACCTGCTGCGCAAGGGCGGCGCGTTCTTCATCCGCCGCAGCCTCCGCGGCAACGTGCTGTACGCCGCGGTGCTGTCGGAATACGTCGCGCAGCTGATCGCCGGCGGTTATTCGATCGAATACTTCATCGAGGGCGGACGCTCGCGCACCGGCCGCCTGCTGCAGCCCAAGGGCGGCTTGATCTCGATGACCGTGCGCGCCTACCTGCGCCGGCCGACGCGGCCGGTGCTGTTTCAGCCGGTCTACATCGGCTACGAAAAACTCGTCGAGGGCGACAGCTACCGCGACGAGCTGTCGGGCAAGCCAAAACAGAAGGAATCGATCTGGGCGCTGCTGTGGGGCATCCCGCAGGTGCTGCGCCGCAACTACGGCCAGGTGGTGGTGAACTTCGGCGAAGCGATCGCGCTCAACGACATGCTGCGCCTGCACGCCGCCGATTGGGACGGCAAGCCGCTGGCCGACGACGAGCGCCCCGAATGGCTGTCGCGCACCGTCGACGCCACCGCGCTGCTGATCCAGCAAAACGTCAACCGCGCCGCCGACGTCAACCCGATCAACCTGATCGCGCTCGCGCTGCTGTCCACGCCCAAGCACGCGATGGGCGAGGCCGACCTGATCGCGCAGATCACCCTGTCCAAGACTCTGCTGCACGAGGTGCCCTACGGCGAACTGGTCACCGTCACCCCGCACACGCCGGCGCAGATCATCGCCCACGGCGAGGAGATCAACGTCCTGCACCGCACCGCGCACCCGCTCGGCGATGTGCTCAGCGTCGAGACCGACACCTCGGTGCTGCTCACGTATTTTCGCAACAACGTCATCCACTTGTTCACCGCGTCGGCGTGGATCGCCTGCTGCTTCCAGCACAACCGACGGATGTCGCGCGACGGCCTGTTGCGCATCGGCCGCGCGGTGTATCCGTTTTTGCAGGGCGAACTGTTCCTGCCGTGGGACGAGGACGGCTTTGCCGAACGCATCGAGCGCACCATCGCGGTGTTCATCCGCGAAGGTCTGCTCGAGCGCGTCAGCGACGACGACGGCGGCATCCTCGGCCGCAATGCCGGCCAGTCCGACGAGGTGTTCCGCCTGCGCGCGCTCGGCCATCCGCTGCAGCAAGCGTTCGAGCGCTACTACATCGCGATCTCGGTACTGGCCAAGAACGGCCCCGGCACGCTTGGCGCCGGCGAACTCGAAAGCCTGTGCCAGCTCGCCGCGCAGCGCCTGAGCCTGCTGTACGCGCCGGCCGCGCCGGAGTTTTTCGACAAGACCCTGTTCCGCGGCTTCATCAGCAAGCTGCGCGAGCTGCGGCTGGTGTGGCTGGACCACAACAGCAAGCTGGTGTTCGACGCGCGCCTCGACGCCTGGGCCAAGGACGCCAAGATCATCCTCGGCCGCGAGCTGCGCCACACCATCGAAAAGGTCAGCCCGGAAGCAATCCGCCCGGACGCGGAGCCGATCGCCGCGCAGTGAGGGTGCGGTGCGCGCTCACGCGTCGCCACCATGCACCATGCTCACGCCGGCTCATCGGGGATCAGCGCCGACTCCAGTCGCGAGATCGCGTCCTTGAGCTGCAGCTTGCGTTTTTTCATGCGCTTGACGGCGAGTTCGTCGGCCTGGATGTCGGCCTGCAGGCGCGCGATGGCGAGGTCGAGGTCACGGTGTTCGGTCTTCAGCTCGACGAGTTGCTGGCTCATCACAGCGTCGTTGGCGGGTTCCATCACGGTAGGCCCTGGTCCGGAGCGGACGCGCGCGGCATTGGCGCACGCCCGAGCTTACACGCGGCATGGCCGCGACGTCAGCGTGCCGCGTCGGTGCGCGATCGTCATGCCGTCGCATCGAGACCTTTGCCGACGGTCGGTAGACTAGGCATCGCGATGACCACCGTCCTGCCACTGATCGAACCCGTCTCGCGCTCGGCGCGCGCGCCGCATGCGCTCGGCGCGCGGCTGCGCCACCAAGTCGGCCGCGCGATTGCGGATTTCGGGATGATCGCCGACGGCGACCGGGTGATGGTCTGCCTGTCCGGCGGCAAGGACAGCTACACCCTGCTCGAGGTGCTGCTGCAGCTGCAGAAGAAGGCCCCGTTGCGGTTTTCGATCACCGCGGTCAACCTCGATCAAAAACAGCCGGATTTCCCCGCGCATGTGCTGCCGGCGTATCTGAAATCGATCGGCGTCGACTACCGCATCCTCGAACAGGACACCTATTCGGTGGTCACCCGCGTGGTGCCCGAGGGCAAGACGCTGTGTTCGCTGTGCTCGCGGCTGCGGCGCGGCGCGCTGTACGCGTTTGCGCAAGCCGAAGGTTTCACCAAGATCGCGCTCGGCCACCACTGCGACGACATCGTCGCGACGTTCTTCCTCAACCTGTTCTTCCACGCCAAGCTCGCCGCAATGCCGCCGAAGCTGCGCAGCGACGACGGCAAGCACATCGTGATCCGCCCGCTCGCCTACGTGCGCGAGACCGACATCGCGCAGTACGCGCGCGACCGCGGCTTCCCGATCATTCCCTGCAACCTGTGCGGCTCGCAGCCGAACCTGCAGCGCAAGCAGGTGCAGCGGATGATGGACGCATGGGAGCGCGAATCGCCCGGCCGCATCGCGCAGATCGCGCGCGCGCTCGGCGACGTGCGGCCATCGCAGTTGAGCGATCCGAAATTGTTCGATTTCATGGCGCTGGGTGTCGATGCCGATGACGGCGGAGCCGCGGGCGACAACGCCGTGGCCAACGGTTCAGCCCTGGAAATCCTTGGCTGGCAGGTCGACGCCGCAAGCGACCGCGCGCGCTGATGCCAACTGCGAATCAGCCGTCATCCCGGCGCACGCCGGGACCCATCTGCGTGTCGCGGGGATGCGTGACCATGCGCGGAAAGTTGGGTCCCGGCCTGCGCCGGGATGACGGCTGAAACCATCCGCGCGTGTGCTCGACCCCACGCCTCCCATCTCCCATCTCCCATCTCCCATCTCCCGTCTCCCGTCTCCCGTCTCCCGTCTCCCGTCTCCCGTCTCCCGTCTCCCGTCTCCCAGCCTCGGACCCCTCATGTTCTTTCGCAATCTCACGCTGTTCCGCTTTCCCACCGCGCTCGACCTCGCACAGCTCGACGCGCAGCTCGGCGACTGTCCGCTCAATCCGGTCGGCCCGCTGGAGCTATCGTCGCGCGGCTTCGTGTCGCCGTTCGGGCGCGACACCGAGACCATGGCGCACCGCAGCGCGGATGCGATCTGGATCGCGGTTGGCGGCGAGGACAAGCTGCTGCCGTCGGCGGTGGTCAACGACCTGCTCGCCAAAAAGCTCGCCGCGATCGAACAGGCCGAAGGCCGCAAGCCCGGCGGTCGCGCGCGCAAGCAGATGAAGGACGACCTGATCCACGAGCTGCTGCCGCGCGCGTTTGTGCGCCCGATGCGCACCGACGCGATGCTCGACGTCGAGCACGGCCTGTGCATCGTCGACAGTGCGTCGCGCAAGAGTGCCGAAGCCGTGGTGTCCGAAATCCGCCGTGCGCTGGGCAGCTTTCCGGCGCTGCCGCTGAATGCCGAGGTCGCGCCGCGTTCGGTGCTGACCGGCTGGATCGCCGGCGAGCCGCTGCCCGACGGCCTCGCGCTCGGCGAGGAGTGCGAGATGAAGGATTCCGCCGAGCACGGCGCGATCGTCAAATGCCAGAACCAGGACCTGCAGGGCGACGAGATCGCCAAGCATCTCGACTCCGGCAAGCAGGTCACGCGGCTGGCGCTGACCCTCGACGACCACGTGTCGTTCGTGCTCGGCGAGGACCTGGTGATCCGCAAGCTCAAGTTCCTCGACGGCGCGGTCGACCAGCTCGAAGGCAGCGACAGCGATGACCTGCGCGCCGAACTCGACGCGCGTTTCGCGCTGATGGCGGTGGAGCTGAAGCGGCTATTTTTGGTGCTCGAACCGGCACTGAAGCTGTCGAAGGCGGACGGTTGAGGCACCGGATATTGCCGTTTTCGCTGTCGCGATCATGCGCAAGAGGCGCGATTACCGCACGGAAATTTCGCCACCAGCGGTTACGCTGTGCGCATGACATTGCTGTCGCGACTGCTGACTCCCAAACCGCGCACGATCGAACGCGATGTCGTCGCGGTGACCCTGGCCGACGGCCGCAGCGTCGAGGTGCAGCGCGTGCGCGATCCGCGTGCGCGGCGGCTGCGGCTGTCGGTGGACGAACGCGGCGCGCGGCTGACCCTGCCGGTGCGCGCAAGTCTGGTATCGGGCGCGCGTTTTTTGCACGAGCATCGCGACTGGCTCGCCACCCAGCTCGGCAACCACAACGACGACCTGCCGCCGCTACTGCGCGACCAGACCGCGGCGCTGCCGCTGCGTGGCGAGATGCTGCCGCTGCGCTGGCAGGACGGCCGCTTTGCGCGTCTGCAGCGCGACGGCGACGGCCTGGTCTTGCAGCTCACCGCGCGATCGGGCAGCGCGGCGACGCACCGCGCGATCCGCGATTTCTATGAGACCGAGGCGCGTGCCGATATCGCGCGCTGGCTACCGGCGTATCTGCCCGGACTGCCGCGCGCGCCGTCGCAGATCCGCCTGAAGACGATGTCGTCGCAGTGGGGCTCGCTGGCACCCAACGGCGCGCTGGCGCTCGACCTGTCACTGGTGCTGGCCGCGCCGGCGGCGTTCGAGTACGTGCTGGTGCACGAGCTCTGCCATCTGATCCACGCCGACCACTCGCCGGCGTTCTGGCGCGAGGTATCGGCGCGCTGCCCAGCCTGGCCGACGCAGCGCGACTACTTCCATGCCGAAGGCCGCACGCTGAAACGGGCGATGCGACGGCTGCTGTCCGGCTGACCTGCATTCCGCGTTGTCAGCAAGCCGCCGAAAGCCGCGACGGCCAAAGCCTGCAACGCGTGAGCTGACCGCGGCGGATCGTTTCGCGATAACGCCGATCGAATCTTCCATCGGCAAAGGCTTGCATGACGCTGTCACACGATCGACAGCGCCTTGTCCTTGCGCTCGGCGAGGCGCTTTTCGAGGTAGTGGATGTTCTGCCCGCCCTGCTGGAAGCCGCCGTCGGCGAGGATGCGCTGCTGCAGCGGAATATTGGTGCGGATGCCGTCGACCACCATCTCGCTGAGCGCCACGCGCATGCGGCGGATGGCCTGCTCGCGGGTGGCGCCGTGGACGATCAGTTTGCCGATCATCGAGTCGTAGTTTGGCGGCACGCGATAGCCTTCGTAGATGTGGCTGTCGACGCGCACCCCGGGGCCGCCCGGCGCGTGGAAGTGCTGGATTAGGCCCGGCGACGGCAGAAAGGTGTCGGGGTCCTCGGCATTGATGCGGCACTCGATCGCATGGCCGTTGAGCACGATGTCGCTCTGCCTGATCGACAGTGTGTGGCCGGCGGCGATCAGCAGCTGCTCGCGAACCAAATCGATGCCGGTGATCATCTCGGTCACTGGGTGCTCGACCTGGATGCGGGTGTTCATCTCGATGAAGTAAAAGCGGCCGTCCTCGTACAGAAACTCGAACGTGCCGGCGCCGCGATAGCCAATGCGCACGCAGGCCTCGATGCAGACCTGGCCGATCTCCGCGCGCAGCTCCGGAGTGATGCCGGGCGCGGGGGCCTCCTCGACGACCTTCTGATGGCGGCGCTGCATCGAGCAGTCGCGTTCGCCGAGATGGATCGCACCGCCCTGGCCGTCGGCGAGCACCTGGATCTCGACGTGGCGCGGGTTTTCGAGAAACTTTTCCATGTACACCATGTCGTTGCCGAACGCCGCCTTGGCCTCGGACTTGGTGGTGCCGATCGCGTTGTTGAGCGCGGCCTCGGTGTGCACCACGCGCATGCCGCGACCGCCGCCGCCGCCGGCGGCCTTGACGATCACCGGATAGCCGATCTCGCGAGCGATCTTGATATTGGCCTCGGCGTCGTCGCTTAAGGGGCCGCCGCTGCCGGGCACGCAGGGCACCCCGGCGGCCTTCATCGCGCGGATCGCCTCGACCTTGTCGCCCATCAGCCGGATGGTGTCGGCCTTGGGGCCGATGAAGATGAAGCCGGACTGCTCGACGCGCTCGGCAAAGTCGGCGTTCTCGCTCAAAAACCCGTAGCCGGGATGGATCGCCTGCGCGTCGGTGACTTCGGCGGCGGCAATAATCGACGCCATGTTGAGGTAACTGTCGGTCGACGGCGCCGGGCCGATGCACACCGACTCGTCGGCCATCGCGACGTGCTTGAGGTTGCGGTCGACGGTGGAATGCACAGCGACAGTACGGATACCCATCGCGTGGCACGCGCGCAGAATGCGCAACGCGATTTCGCCGCGGTTGGCGATGACGACTTTATCGAGCATGGGGATTTTTCCGGAGCACGGGATGCGTGTTTCGGGACCGGGGACTCGGGACTCGGGACTCGGAAGAGCATTAAAGAGCGAAAGCCGAAGCTTCACCTCCTGCCTTTCCGAGTTCCGAGTCCCGAGTTCCGAGTCCCGGCCGTTCAACCAATCACAAACAGCGGCTGATCAAACTCGACCGGTTGACCGCTCTCGCATTGGATCGCGATCACGGTGCCTTCGATGTCGGCCTCGATCGGGTTGAACATCTTCATCGCCTCGATGATGCCCAGGGTGTCGCCGGCCTTGACTGCCTGGCCGACGCTGACGAAGGCGTCCTTGTCCGGCGACGGCGATGCGTAGAAGGTGCCGACCATCGGTGCGCGGACGACGTGGCCGGCGGGCAGAACCTGTCCCGGACCTGATCCGGAGTCGGAATGCGGCTTGGCGCTGCCACCGGTGGCGGCCTCGGCCGGCGACTGCATCGGCATGATCATCGCGCGCGATGCGTGCGCGGGCTCGAGCGGCGCGGACGGCAGCGCGTAGGTCACCGGTGCGGCGCTGGCCGGCGTGCGCGCCAGGCGCACCGACTCCTCGCCTTCCTTGATCTCGATCTCGGTCAGGTTGGACTCTTCGAGCAGGTCGATGAGCTTTTTGATCTTGCGCAGGTCCATGACGGCCTCGTGAGATGGTGCGATGTGGGGTCGATGGACCGATGCGGCCCGTGTTGCAGGCCGTGGGTCAGCCGCCGTCGAGCCGGCGGATCGCCGCGTCGAGCGCGTAGCGGTAGCTGTCGGCACCGAAGCCGCAGACCACACCGACCGCCAGATCGCTGAAATAGCTGTGATGCCGGAACGCCTCGCGCGCGTGCGGGTTGGACAGGTGGATCTCGATAAATGGGATCGCGACCGCCGCCACCGCGTCGCGCAGCGCGACCGAGGTGTGGGTGAAGGCCGCCGGGTTGATCAGCAGAAAGCCGGTGCCGTCGTCGCGCGCGGCCTGCACGCGATCCACGAGCACGTGCTCGGCATTGGACTGCAGGCTGGACAGCGCGTGGCCGGCGGCTTGCGCGCGCGCGGCCAAGTCGGCGTCGATGTCGGCCAGCGTGGTGCGGCCGTAGATCGCCGGCTCGCGGCTGCCGAGCAGGTTGAGGTTGGGGCCGTGGAGAACTAGCAGCTGTGCCATGACGACATCGGCGAAAGCGGGCGGACAGTCTGCGCGATGTCGGCGATGCTGTCCAGATCGCCGAACTTGTGAACGATTGTCGAGATTTAATTGGTTGTTTGAGTGTTCGCTCTAGGAATAAGCCGCGCCCGGCCGATCACTCCGACCGGGCCCACGCGTCGATCTCGCCGTCGGCAAACGGGCCGATGCGCTCCTTCAGCAGCGTGCCGTTGGCGGCCAGCAGCAGCGAATACGGCAGCACACCCTTCACATTGCCGAGCCGCACGCCGGCGTCGGCGGGGCCGGCGGCATCGCGCAGGATCGGGTAGGCCACCGGCACGCGCGCGAGAAAGTCGAGCACCGCCGCGCGGTCGTCCAGCGCGATGCCGACGACCTGCGTGCCGGTGTCGCCCTGTGCGGCGTGGAAGCGCTGCAGCTCCGGCATCTCGCGCACACACGGCGCGCACCAGCTGGCCCACAGGTTGATCAGCACCGGGCGACCGGCATAGGCGGCGGGCAGTGCGACGCGCTGGCCGTCAAGATCGTCGAGCACGAACGGCGGCACCGGCTGGCCGCGTTCGGCGATCGCCACGCCGGCCGGCGGCGTGGCGGCGCTCGCGCGTAGCGCGCGTAGCGCGATCCGCTGCCCGGCATCGGTTTGCAGCAACGCACCGCTGGGACCATTGAACGCCAGGCTGGCGATCACACCGACCGTGCCGGCGGCCAGCGCGACCAGCACGACCCTGCCGCTGCCGCCGATCACTGTGCGGGTGCTGCGCGCTGGATGCGGGCGACGAAGGCGTCGGCCTTCTCGAAGCCGATCAGCCGCAGCGCACGGCGTTCCGCCCCATTGGCAAAGAACAGCGTCGCCGGCGGACCGATGATGCCAAAGCGCGCCATCAGCGCCTGATCGACAGCGTCGTTGGCGGTGACGTCGGCCTTCAGCAGCACCGCGCCCGCGAGCGCGGCATGCACCGCCGGATCGGTGAAGGTGTACTTTTCCATCTCCTTGCACGACACGCACCAGTCGGCATAGAAGTCGAACATCAGCAGTGTGCCGGCGGCCTGCGCGGCGGCGACCTCGCGATCGAGATCGGCGGTCGACTTGATAATGCGCAATGGCAGCTCGCGCGATGGCGAGGCGCCCGCCGCGCCGCCGAGGCCGGCCAATGGACGCAGCGGATCGCTGCCACCGGCGAGCGCACCGAACAACTGCGCGGTGCCAACCACCGCCAGCAGCAGCGCCGCGAAGCGCGCACTCCAGCGCAGCGCGCCGTGCGCGCTGCGCGTGCCGTCCATCGCCCATGCCGCCGCGGCCAGCGCCAACGCTCCAAACAAAGCCAGCGTCACCGCGCCGGGCACGATCCGCGACAGCATCCACACCGCTAGGCCGAGAAACACAAAGCCAAACACCCGCTGCACCGCCGTCATCCACGGCCCGCTGGTCGGCATGCCGCGTCCGGCCGCCGCGCCAAACGCGAGCAGCGGCACGCCCATGCCCATCGCCAGCACAAACAGCGCCAGCCCGCCGAACAGCGGATCGTGCGACTGGCTGATGTACAGCACCGCCGCCGCCAGCGGCGGCGCGACGCACGGCCCGACGATCAGCGCCGACAGCGCACCCATCGCCGCCACCCCCGCCAGCGAGCCGCCGCGCTGCTTGTCGCTGGCCGAGCCGAGCTTGGAGCGCAGCGCCGCCGGCAACTGGATCTCGTACAGCCCGAACGACGACAGCGCCAGCGCGACGAACAACCCCGCAAACAACACCAGCACCCACGGCGTCTGGAACGCCGCCTGCAGATTGGCGCCGAGCAGTGCGGCAATGACCCCGGCGACGGTGAACACCAGTGCATTGGCCAGCACATAGACCAACGACAGCCACAGCGCGCGGCGCGTGCCCAGCCGCGCGCCGTGCCCGGCGATCAACCCCGATAGGATCGGCACCATCGGCAGCACGCAAGGCGTGAATGCCAGCAGCAGACCGGCACCGAAAAAGCCCAGCAGCGCCAACCAGCGACCGGGGCCGGTCAGCGAGGCGGCGAGGCGGCTGTCTTCGGCGAGGTCGGTGCTGTCCGCGGCCGAAGCCGGTGCCGAGCTGGTGGTCGCTCCCCCTGTGGGAACGGCCGAAGCCGGCACCGAGTCGCTTGCGGCCCTGGTCGGAGCGGCCTCAGCCACGACGCCGTTCGGTGACCCTGCCAGCCGCGGCAATGCCGGTTCGGCTATCGCGGCTGAGGTCGCTCCCACCAGGGCCGCTCCCACGACAGCCGTTGGCCGTGCAGGGATACCGGCAGCGTCGACCATTCCCGCCGGCAGCGACACTTGCACGCGGCGCGTCATCGGCGGATAGCAGATGCCATCGGCCTGGCAGCCCTGGAAGTTCGCCGTCAGCGTGATCTTCAGTGCCTCGGCACGCGTGCGGCGCAGCGGCAGCGGCACGTCGACCTGGTCGAAGTACACGACCACCTCGCCGAAATGCTCGTCGCGATGCTGAACGCCGGTCGGCCAGCGCGGCGCACCGAGCGCGACGTCGCGGTCATCGGCGGCGAGCGTCAACCGGGTCTTGTCGCGATAGAGGTAATAGCCGCGTGCCGGCGTGAAGCGCAGCAGCAGGGTGTTGCCATCGCTGGCGATCGCCTCGAAGCCGAATGCCTGTTCCGCCGGCAGCGGCAAGGCATCGCTGCTGCCGGTCGCGCCCGCCAGCGGGGGGGCCAACGGTGCACCGAGCCTGCGGCCGAGACTGGCGAATCCGGCGTCGCCTGCCCCCGCCACAGGCAGTGCCGGTGCCGGTGCCGTCGCAACATCGCCCGCTTGCGCCGGCAGCGCCACGCGCAGCATCCGCGTCTGCGGCGGATAGCACACGCCGAGGTCGGCACAGCCCTGGTAGGTGACCTTCAGCGCGACCGTGCCGCCGGCAGCGGACTGCACCGCGACGCGACCGGTCAGCGTGTCGCGATAGGTTTCGACGCGGCCGAAGAACTCGTCCTCGTGCGCCTCGCCTGCCGGCAGTTCCAGCGCGCCGATCCTGCTGGCGTCGCTGGTCACCACCTTGGTGCGATGGCGGTACAGGTAATAGCCGTCGGCGATGTCCCAATCGAGGCGAATACGGTCACCTCCGTCGGCGCGGACCTGCAGCGCGAACGCCTGATCGACCGGCAGCAGGTCGGCCTCGTCGACCGCCGCGCGCGCGGCGCGCGCGGTCAGCCACGACACGACGCATAGCGCGATCAGAACGAAAACGCGGCTTGCTGTGGCGAACGGCATCAGGCGGATTCCAGTGAGAGTGCGCTCGGCGCGCGTCGAAGCGATGGCGAGATCACCATGGCATCGTCAGCGGTGCCGGCGCGCGGTACGTACGCTATTCGGACAGGCGGTCGGCACGGCCACACGGCACATTGTGCGACCGTGGCGCGGCGTGTTCGTTCACGTCGCGCCGCGGGCGTGCCGCGACGATGTGACGGGCATGCGCGACACCAGCGTCATTGCGCCATTCTAGCCGCGCGCGCCATGCGACCGGGCCGCGAGTGCCGCCGCGATCGATTCGGCAGGCCAGCGATTTGGCAGGCCAGCGATGCGCCGGCGCATGGCGCGACTCGGCGTCGGCCCCTTGAAAGCGCCGCGCGCCGCCCCACTTCAACCGCACCCCGGCTCGCCGGGTTTTGTCGTCCGCGCTGCTGGCACTCGCCATAAGCGACTGCTAGCATCCGCGCCCCGCGCCATCCAAATTGTCGCGCTTTTATTCCGTCAATCAACCACTTGCGAGGCCAACAATGAATCTCAAGCCACTTTACGACCGCGTGGTCGTCAAGCCGATCGAAGCCGACGAAGTCTCCGCCGGCGGCATCCTGATCCCCGACAACGCCAAGGAAAAGCCGACCAAGGGTGAAGTCATCGCCATCGGCGAGGGCAAGGCGCTCGACAACGGAAGCGTCCGCGCACCGAAGGTCAAGGTCGGCGACAAGGTCATCTACGGCCAGTACTCCGGCAGCGCCTACAAACTCGAAGGCGTCGAATACAAGATCGTGAAGGAAGACGACATTTTGGCTGTGTTGGGCTGAGCCCAACACAGCCGGGAATCGGGAATGGGGAATCGTTGAAGCAGAACCACTGCACCGATTCCGCCCCTCCCGGGTTCCCCGCTCTTGATCTTCCGATTCCCTAGTCCCCATTCCCCCTACCCGGAGTTTCAAAATGTCTGCCAAAGAAATCCGTTTCGGCGAAGACGCCCGCGCCCGCATGGTGCGCGGCGTCAATATTCTCGCCAATGCCGTCAAGGCCACCCTCGGCCCGAAGGGCCGCAATGTCGTGCTCGAGAAGAGCTACGGCGCGCCCACGATCACCAAGGACGGCGTGTCCGTCGCCAAGGAGATCGAGCTCGCCGACAAGTTCGAGAACATGGGCGCGCAAATGGTCAAGGAAGTGGCCAGCAAGACCTCCGACAACGCCGGTGACGGCACCACCACCGCCACCGTGCTCGCCCAGGCGCTGATTCGCGAAGGCTCCAAGGCGGTCGCCGCCGGCATGAACCCGATGGACCTCAAGCGCGGCATCGACCAGGCCGTCAAGGCCGCCGTCGGCGAGCTGAAAAAGCTGTCCAAGCCGACCGCCGACGATAAGGCGATCGCCCAGGTCGGCACGATCTCGGCCAACTCCGACGAGTCGATCGGCACGATCATTGCCGATGCGATGAAGAAGGTCGGCAAGGAAGGCGTGATCACCGTCGAAGAAGGTTCCGGCCTGGACAACGAACTCGACGTCGTCGAGGGCATGCAGTTCGACCGCGGCTATCTGAGCCCGTACTTCATCAACAACCAGCAGTCGATGTCCTCGGAGCTCGAGGATCCGTACATCCTGCTGCACGACAAGAAGATCTCCAACGTCCGCGACCTGCTGCCGGTGCTCGAAGGCGTGGCCAAGAGCGGCAAGCCGCTGCTGATCGTCGCCGAGGAAGTCGAAGGCGAAGCGCTGGCCACCTTGGTGGTCAACACCATCCGCGGCATCGTCAAGGTGTGTGCGGTCAAGGCACCGGGCTTCGGCGACCGTCGTAAGGCGATGCTCGAGGACATGGCGATCCTCACCGGCGGCACGGTGATCTCCGAGGAAGTCGGCCTGTCGCTCGAAAAAGCCACGATCAAGGATCTCGGTCGCGCCAAGAAGATCCAGATCAGCAAGGAAAACACCACGATCATCGACGGCGCCGGCGAGAGCGCGGGGATCGAAGGCCGCATCAAGCAGATCAAGGCGCAGATCGAAGAGACCTCGTCGGACTACGACAAGGAAAAGCTGCAGGAACGCGTCGCCAAGCTCGCCGGCGGCGTTGCGGTGATCAAGGTCGGCGCATCGACCGAGATCGAAATGAAGGAAAAGAAGGCCCGCGTCGAAGACGCCCTGCACGCCACGCGCGCCGCGGTGGAAGAAGGCGTGGTCCCGGGCGGCGGCGTCGCGCTGATCCGCGCGCTGCAGGCGCTCGGTGACCTCAAGGGCGCCAACGAAGACCAGAGCCACGGCATCAACATCGCCAAGCGCGCGATGGAAGCGCCGCTGCGCGAGATCGTCGCCAACTGCGGCGAAGAGCCCAGCGTGGTGCTCAATAAGGTCGCCGCCGGCACCGGCAATTACGGCTACAACGCCCAGACCGGCGAATACGGCGACATGATCGCGTTCGGCATCCTCGATCCGACCAAGGTCACCCGTTCGGCGCTGCAGAACGCCGCCTCGATCGCCGGCTTGATGATCACCACCGAAGCGATGGTGGCCGAAGCGCCGAAGAAGGACGAGCCGGCCGGCGGCGGACACGGCGGCGGCGGTGGCATGGGCGGCATGGGCGGCATGGATTTCTGATCCGGCTCATCTCGCCTTTCGCCTCAGGCGAAGGGGCGTGGGGAGAGAACTATTG
>JBOHYD010000123.1:0-2042 GCA_050737635.1 Luteimonas sp.
TTCCAGCGCTGCGCGCGCCGCAGCGGCGGCATCGCGGCGCGGCGCGGCGGTCACCGTCGCCGATGCCATCGGCGCAGCGATCGCTTGTCCGCCCGCCTCCACCGGCCGGAACGCCAGCATCCGCAGCACGCTCATCTCGAAGCCCGCACGCGGGCTCGGCGCCAGGTGCAGGTCGCGACGGCCGTTGAGCGCCATCTGGTACCAGAGCTGCACGACCTCCGGCCGCAGCGTCTGCGCCATTGCATCGAGGTCGATGCCGTCGGCGGCGATCTCGCTCGCCGGTACCAATTGCCGCACCTGCACGCGGTGCAAGGCATCGGCGAGCGCGTCGAGCACGCCCGACCAATCCGGCGAAAACTCCGCCAGCGTGGTCACTTCGCGCAGCAGGGCCGCGCCGTCACCGTCGCCGAGCGCGGTCAGCAGCGCACCGACGCGGGTACGGTCGACGGTGCCGAGCATGGTTGCGACCGCGCCATCGTCAAGCGCCGCGCCGCCGGCATTGGCACCGGTGTAGGCAATCGCCTGATCGAGCAGCGACAGGCCGTCGCGCAGGCTGCCGTCGGCGGCCCTGGCGAGCTGGCGGACCGCGCCGGGTTCGGCGGCGATGCCTTCGGCCTCAAGAATTTTGCTGATCTGGCCCTCGATCTGCGCAAGGTCGAGGCGCTTGAGGTTGAACTGCAGGCAGCGCGACAGCACGGTGACCAGCAGCTTTTCCGGATCGGTGGTCGCAAACAAAAACTTGACGTGCTCCGGCGGTTCTTCGAGCGTCTTTAACAGTGCGTTGAACGCCGCCTTCGACAACATGTGCACTTCGTCGATCAGATAGACCTTGTAGCGGCCGCGCGAGGGCATGTACTGCGCGTTTTCGATCAGGTCGCGGACGTTGTCGACGCCGGTGTTGCTGGCCGCGTCGATCTCCAGCAGGTCGATGTAGCGGCCGGCGTCGATCGCGAGGCAGGTCTCGCACTCGCCGCAGGGATCGGCACCGCTGCCACGCTCGCAGTTCAGGCTCTTGGCAAAAATCCGCGCGATCGTGGTCTTGCCGACGCCGCGGGTGCCGGTGAACAGATAGGCATGGTGGACGCGGCCGGATTGCAGCGCATTGGTCAGCGCACGCACGACGTGCTCTTGGCCAACGAGCTCGGCAAAACGCCTGGGGCGCCACTTGCGGGCGAGGACGAGATACGACATGCGGTCATTCTGCCATGCGCGGTCGCAGCGATCGCGGCCGCGCGCGCCGAACTTGTGGCAAATGCCCGTCACCGCTAGACTTTGCGCCCCGAGCACGCATCGACTGCCGGCCCGGGTTCCAGCGGAGAGGTGTCCGAGCGGTTGAAGGAGCACGCCTGGAAAGTGTGTAAGCGTCTAAACCGCGCTTCGGGGGTTCGAATCCCCCTCTCTCCGCCATACTTTATTGCTGAGAAGCTGCTTTTTTAGCGGCTTTTTCTTTTTTGTTAGATCGTTTACCCCTGTTACAACCCACTACTTAAAGTGACATCCCCCGAGTATTGCTGCCAGCTCTTCCTGGTGTGACTCAATGGAAGTCGCTGGGTTCATTTGGCATCGCTACCCGATCCATCAGTGCCACCCAGAACGCCTCCGGCAGCTCAGCACGCACCGGCACGCGGTAATGACGCTCGCGCGCGAACGCGGTGCATTTCACCGCGTCCTTTTCGGTCATCAGCACCGGCAGATCGCTTCCGAAGCGCAGGTCCTGCGCGATGTAGCGGTGGTGATCGGCGAACGCATGCGGCACCACCGCGATGCCGGCTGCGCGCAGTGTGGTGAAGAACCGCTCAGGATCACCGATGCCGGCGACCGCTTGCACGCGCTGTCCGGCAAACGCCGACAGCGCCAGTGGCCGACCGCCGACTAGCGGCAAGGCGCGATCGGCCACCAGCCGCATCGTCCACTCGCCGAACGCCGGCATCATCGCGGTGTCGCTGCCGACATTGAGCACATGAAAATCGCAGCGCGCCGCGCGTCCGGCCGGCTCGCGCAGCGGCCCGGCCGGCAGCAGGCGGCCGTTGCCGTGGCGGCGG
>JBOHYD010000124.1:0-8956 GCA_050737635.1 Luteimonas sp.
GCTCGGGCTTGCCCCAGCCGCCGTTCTTCAACCGGCTCAGCCACGTCGGCCGCACGGTCAAGGTGGCAAGCGGCGTGCTGCGCTCAGTGTCGAAGACAAAAGCTAAGCGTTGTTCGACCGTTGCCGGCACGGTGAGCACCGGAAGCGGTGTCACGGTCTTGAACCAGTGATCCCATGGTGCCGTTGACGGCGCGTGCGGCGTGGCTGCGGGCAATGCGGCCAAGCGCCCGGCGAGGGTCAACAGCAGCGCCACGGCATGCTTGCAATTGCCGCCAAGCGGACATGTACAGACATCGGTCGGCAACTCGAATCCGTTACCGTCATGCACCAGTTCCAGCGAGGTGACATACGGCTTGCGCACCGTGCCTTGCACTTCACCGCTGAGCAGCAGTGCCTCATCGAACTGTTCGATGCGCGTCTGCAGCACCCGGCCGCTGCGGTAGTAATCCTGGCCGCGCTGGATGCTTTTTGCGTCGAAGTTTTGCTGGAGCACCCGCAGCAACTGTGCGTGGGTATTCGCTGGAAATGTCACGGCGGTGGGGCGGCTCGTGCGGGGATGGATTGCAATCTTAAGGTCTGTTGGCGCCTGCGGAGCAGGTCAACAGACCACGGGCAAGACGGACAAATCGCGCGATTTGTCCGCAGTTCCGTCACCAGCGAGCTATTTCAGTCCCGCCGCCTTGCGCAGCTCGTCGGCCCTGTCGGTCTTCTCCCACGAAAACGCCGTCGCGGTGTGCGACGCGCCGGTGCCGTCGGTGTAGCTGATCTGCTTCGGCTTGCGGCCGAAGTGGCCGTAGGCCGCGGTGGCCTGGTACATCGGGTGGATCAGGTCGAGCATCGTGATGATGCCGTATGGGCGCAGGTCGAAGTGCGCGCGGATCAGTTTTTCGATCTTGTCGTCGGCAATCTTGCCGGTGCCGAAGGTGGTCACCGAGATCGAGGTCGGTTCAGCGACGCCGATCGCATAGCTGACCTGCACCTCGCAGCGGTCGGCCAGACCGGCGGCGACGACATTCTTGGCGACATAGCGCGCGGCGTACGCGGCCGAGCGGTCGACCTTGGACGGGTCCTTGCCCGAGAACGCGCCGCCGCCGTGGCGCGCCCAGCCGCCGTAGGTGTCGACGATGATCTTGCGGCCGGTCAGGCCGCAGTCGCCGACCGGTCCGCCGATGATGAACTTGCCGGTTGGATTGATGTGGAACTTGGTGCCCTTGTGCAGCCACTTGGCCGGCAGCACCGGGGTGATGATGTGCTCTCTAACGGCTTCGATCAGGTCCTTCTGCTTGATGTCCGGCTCGTGCTGGGTCGACAGCACCACCGCGTCGATCGCGACGGCCTTGCCGTTGTCGTAGCGCAGCGTGACCTGGCTCTTGGCATCCGGGCGCAGCCACGGCAGCGGCGATTTTTTCTGCTTGCGCACCTTGGCCTGCTGCTCGACGAGGCGATGCGAGAGGTGGATCGCAGCGGGCATGTGGCTCTCGGTCTCGTTGGTCGCATAGCCGAACATCAAGCCCTGGTCGCCGGCGCCTTGTTCCTCGGGCTTCTTGCGGTCGACGCCCTGGTTGATGTCGGGCGACTGCTTGCCGATGAGATTGATCACGCCGCAGGTCGCGCCGTCGAAGCCGACGTCGCTGCTGTCGTAGCCGATGTCGACGATCACCTTGCGGGTGACGGCCTCGAGGTCGATCCACGCGCTGGTGGTGATCTCCCCGGCGACGATCGCCACGCCGGTCTTCACCATCGTCTCGCAGGCCACGCGCGCGCCCTTGTCTTGCGCGAGGATCGCGTCGAGCACCGCGTCCGAGATCTGGTCGGCGACTTTGTCGGGGTGGCCTTCGGAGACCGACTCGGAGGTGAAAAGGGTGCTGGACATCAGGGCAGGTCTCCAGAAAATGACTTCATCCCTGCATGCGGATGAAAAGATGGGTACGCATCATACCTGCGCGTGCTGGGCGTTGCATCTTGGTGGCCGGAGGGTTGCCGGGCGGTTAACAAGCCGTAGCAGCGCCCCATGGGCGCGATAGAGGCTGTCCCGGTAACGCCCATCGCGCCCATGGGGCGCTCCTACAAGCGGCTGGCGAGCAGCATTCTCAGCGCAGCGGCCAGCCACCGGCCTGCGCGATGGCTGAGTCGATGTCGGCCTGCAGGTGCAGGGTGCGGGCGAGGGCGGCGATCACGCTCTGGTAGTGGGTCAGCTCGTCGTAGTTGAGTTGACGGCCGGCGGATTCAACCTTGAAGTGCAAGTCGGTCGTAATTGAAGAATACCTCGGTGGGTGTCAGGAACTGCAAGCGCTTGCGTGGCCGATCAGAGATGGTCCCAGAAATTTGAACAACTGAGCCCGGTTGGATAAGTGGATTCCCTGCGGTTCTCAAGCGGCCTTGGGCAAGGTCAGTGATGGGAAGTAAGCCTCATTGGGTGTCTGGCGATCAAGCGCGCTGTGCGGTCGTGTTGCGTTGTAGAAGTCGAGGTGGCGGCCCAGCGACTGCCGGGCGTGGCTGACTGCGTCGTAAGCACGCAGGTAGACCTCCTCGTATTTGAACGTGGTTTCCATCGAGATCGACAGCCGCCAGGCCAGCACCGCGGCTGTACCGTACCAGTCGATCACGGCGGCCAGGTAGACGAAGCCGCACGCCATCGGGAGATAGGTGATGTCCATCGTCCCCACCTGGTCGGCGCGGTGACCTTCCGATTGCGCAGCAGGTCCGGGGAGATTCGGTGGGCCGGATGGCGGCGACTGGTGTTGGGCTTGCGCTACAGCGCCTCCATGCTCATGCGCCGCATCCGCGTCGCCACGTGCTTGCGGCCGACCGTGATCCCCCGCGGCCGAGCAGGTCACGCAGCATCCGGTTGCCGGCGAACGGGGCTCCAGATGCAGTTCGTCGATCCGTCGCATCAGCGCTAGGTCCGACGCCGACACCGGTCGTGGCAGGGAGGCCACGCGGCTGCGGCTGATGCCCACCGCCTGGGCCTGCCGCGTGATCCGCGGCACCGGCCAGCAATGGCTGCTTCCCGTCGGTGATCCGGTTGGGGGGCAGGTCAAACTGCTGGGCCAGCTCGGCCATCGTCTTGTCGCCACGCAGGGCGGCCAAGGCGACCTTGGCTTTGAAGGCGGGTGAGTGGTTGCGACCGGGTCTACGGGACATGCTCTGCTGCTGGTACGGCGATCATCATCGCCTCAATGAGCAGGGACTCCACTTATCGCGCTGCTCAAATTTCTGGGGCCATCTCTGGGGCCGGTGGTGGGTTTCGAGGCAGGCGCAAGTTGATAAGCCAGTACCGCTAATACCCACCTGCTGTCACTAGGCTGCCGTGAAATCGACACAGCGCTGTCGCGCGCCGCGCGCAGGCTGCCGGCCATCGCGGCCGTCAACCGTCATCCATGCTCACGCTCGAAGACCGTCTGCAGGCATGTTATCCGGACTGGTTCCGCGGTCGCTGCGCGCGCGTGGTACGGCTGGCCGGAGGTCTCGAACTCGGCCGCAGCTTCGTCACGCTCAATGACTGGGGCAGCCGCAGCCTCGATTACCTGTGGCAGGGCATCGCCGGCTACCTGCTGCGCCATCCGCGCGTGCGCTATCTGTTTGGCGCGGCGCCGATCAGCGCGGCGTTGTCGCGCGCCGCGCGCAAGCCGCTGGTCGCGTATTACCAGCAGCACTACGGCAGCGATGATGCGCTGGCGACATCGAAGCGGCCGTTTGCGTATTTCGCCGCGCCGCCGTCGTGTGGCGAGATGGATACCGATACCGCGTATCGCGCGATGAAGGGCAACCTCGCCGTGGTCGGCGCGATGGTGTCGATGCTTTACAAGCAGGGCACCGAGTTGTGCGAGTCTGGCGGCGCACGCTTCCTGGCGTTCGGCATCGATCCGGATTTCAGCGACTCGATCGACGGCCTGATCGAGATCGACCTGCAGCGCGTCCGCCTGAAGAAGCACGGGCGCTACCTGCGCCACGCCGGGCAAGTACCGGCATGACCTCATCTGCCGCGCAGCGGGCGTTGTCCCGGCACCGGCAGGGGGCCAGTGCCGTACGTGCGGCCGAGGCAATGCCTGTGGAGGCGCGCTTGCGTGCCGGTGACGCGCGCGGCAGCGTCGGCGCGGCGAGCGTGCCATCTCCGCGGCGGCGCGCGGTGTTTGTCTCCGACGTGCATCTCGGCGCCAAGCACTGCCACGCCGCCGAACTCGCGGAGTTTCTGGTCAATCTCGACTGCGACCAGCTGTATCTGGTCGGCGACATCATCGATCTGTGGTGGGTCGCGCAGCGCCGCGCTCGCTGGGGCCACGCGCACAACCGGGTAATCGAGGCGCTGCACAGGCTGCGTCGCGGTGGCACCGAGATCATCTACATCCCCGGCAACCACGATCGGCCGATCCGCCGCTTCTGCGGACTGTCGCTGCCGGCGATGCAGGTTCGCCGGCGCACCATCCACGTCACCGCCGACGGCCGCCGCCTGCTGGTGACGCACGGCGACGATTACGACGCGGTCACCCACTTCGGCGGCCTGCAGGAAAAATTCGGCGACTGGCTGTACTACCGCATCCTCACCGGCAACCAGCTGTTGAACCGGCTGCGCAGCCGCCTCGGATTGCGCTACTGGTCGTTGTCGGAGTTTCTCAAGCGCCGCAGCGGTGCCGCCGAGCGTTACATTGAGCGCTTTGTGCAGGCCGGTCTCGATGACGCTAGGCGGCGCGGCCTCGACGGCATCGTCTGCGGCCACATCCACCGCGGCGGACTGGTGCAGCGCGATGGCTTGATCTACGCCAACGACGGCGACTGGGTGGAATCGCTGAGCGCGCTGGTCGAGGAGCGCGACGGTACGCTGCGGCTGCTGTCGCACCGCGACGAGGTACTGGCCGAAGTGCGGCCGCGGTTGGTGCTGGTGCACCAAAACGCGGAGCGCCGCGCGGCCTAGCGATCACCAAACTGCCTGCGTGACAGCGTTCGTTCCGCTGCGGCCTATACCCCAAGATCAAGCAATCACTTGCCACGCGGCTTGGCGGAGTCTTTCTCCGCCGGTCTGGCGGTGGCGCTGCGGCCCATGCCGCCGATCAGGTTTTTCTGGAACTCCTGCCACAGCTCCATGTTGCGCTCGGTGAGCTGGTTCATCATCGTCCACGGCGTCTGTCCGAGCGCGCCGCCCATCTGCTGGCGGAACTGCGCCTGCTGCTCCATAAAGGTCTGCATCGAGCGATCGAGGTAGTTGCCCATGAAGCCCTGCATCGAGTCGCCGTAGAAGCGGATGATGTGGCTGAGCAGTTGCGTCGACAGCATCGGCTGGCCGTCCTGCTCGTGCTCGGAGATGATCTGCAGCAACACCTGGCGGGTGAGGTCCTCGCCGGTCTTGGCGTCGCGGACCTCGAACTCCTCGCCGTCGACGATCAGCTGGCGCACGTCCTCGATGGTGATGTAGCTGGAGATATCGGTGTCGTACAGGCGCCGGTTGGGGTATTTTTTGATGATCCGCGATTTGGTCATGGAGCAAACGCTCTAGGCAAGTCGCCTGCAGCATGGCGCAGCGCACCAAGGCTTGCAACCTCCTTGCGGGGGAGACGGGAGACGGGGCGAGGGCGGATAAAGATACCGTCTAGCGTCTACCCGTTCTTCTCCTCACCAGCCCATGTACTGCCCGCCGTTGGCCGACAGGTTGGCTCCGGTGATCCAGCTGGCCTCGTCGGGGATGAAGAATCCGACCGCGTAGGCGATTTCGTCGGGGTTGCCGAGCCGTCCGGTTGGGATTTGCGCGACGATCTTGGCACGCACGTCCTCGGGTACGGCCATCACCATGTCGGTGCCGATGTAGCCCGGCGAGACGGTGTTGACGGTGATGCCGAAGCGCGCGTTTTCCTGCGCCAGCGAGATCGTGAAGCCGTGCATGCCGGCCTTGGCGGCGGCGTAGTTGGCTTGGCCGTACTGGCCTTTCTGGCCGTTGATCGAGCTGATCTGGATGATCCGCCCCCACTTGCGCGCGCGCATGCCTTCGATCACCGGCCGGGTGACGTTGAACACCGAGTTGAGGTTGGTGTCGATCACCTCGGTCCACTGGTCCGAGGTCATCTTGTGGAAGGTGCCGTCGCGGGTGATGCCAGCGTTGTTGATCAGGATCTCGACCGGTCCGAGCTGCGATTCGACATCGCGCACCATCGCCTCGGCGGCGGCGTGGGTCGAGACGTCGCCGTGGGCCAGCGCGATGTCGATGCCGGCGTCCTTCATCTGCGCCTGCCAGGCGCGCGCGCGGTCCTCGCTGCGGTAGTTGGTGGCGACCTTGTGGCCGCTGCGCGCGAGCTGCTTGCAGATTGCGGTGCCGATGCCGCCGGTGCCGCCGGTGACCAGTGCGACGCGTGCCGTCATGGAATTCTCCTCGGAAGTGTGGCGGTGGCGTCGCGCGGTATGTGTGCGTGACGTGAAGGTGTAAGTTTATCTGCGACTTATGTCAACGGTGTTGTGCGATGCGGCGAGACGCACCGACGGCGTTCGCGGAAGGCGCAGCGGATCGAAACCGCGCACCGCATTGGCGAGCAGCGCAGCGACCGATCCGGCACCGGCGAGCGCCGCCTGGCGCTGGCCGAGCAGCCGCCACATCGCGCGCAGCACAGGCAGTGGATCGTCACCGTCGACCGGCAATGCGGCGCGCGACTTTGACAGCTTGCGGCCGTCGCCGTCGACGACCAGCGGCAGGTGCGCATGGCGCGGCGTCGGCAGGTCGAGCCGGCGTTGCAGCAGAATCTGCCGTGGCGTCGAGTCGAGCAAGTCGGCCCCGCGCACTACGTCGGTGATGCCTTGCGCGGCATCGTCGACGACGACGGCGAGCTGGTAGGCCCAGCCGCCGTCGGCGCGGCGCAGCACGATGTCGCCGACGCAGGCGGCCACGTCTTGCTCGACGCGGCCCTGCAGCGCGTCGTCGAATGCAATCGTGCTGCCATCGGCCACCCGCAGGCGGATCGCCGGATCGCGGCACCGCGATCCGGCGGCCACGCAGCCGCGGTGCACGCCGCCGACATCGGCGAGGTCGCTGCGGCTGCAGCGGCATGCGAAGGCGTCGCCGCTGGCGAGCAGGCGATCCAATGCCGCGCGATACGCATCGTCGCGCGTGCTCTGGCGCAGCACCGGGCCGTCGGAGACCAGCCCAAAACGCGCCAGCGCGGCGAGCTGCGCATCGGCGGCGCCGGCCACTTCGCGCGGCGGGTCGATGTCCTCGATGCGCACCAGCCAGTCGCCGCCGGCTTGGCGCGCCAGCAGCCAGCTGCCGAACGCCGCGAGCAGCGATCCGGCATGCAGCGGCCCGGTCGGCGATGGCGCGAAGCGGCCGCGCACGCGAGCGGGGGCATCGGTCGACGTCATCCGCATGCCACGCGTCTGTCGCATGGGGATTGGATGAACGCCGTTGTGGCGACGACTTGAATTTCACTGCTCTGGGGCAAAGATTCCCGTCTGAAGTCGCGCCCCACGCGCGCCAGCGGATCTCCTGCCGTGTTCAAGCGCATCACTCTGTTCCTTGCGACCAATCTTGCCGTGCTGGCGCTGGTCAGCATCGTCATGTCGGTGTTCGGCATCAACCCCGCGACCAACGCCGGCCTGCTGGTGATGGCGGCACTGTTCGGCTTCGGCGGCTCGTTTATTTCGCTGCTGATGTCGAAGTGGATCGCCAAGCGCGCCACCGGCGCGGTGGTCATCGCGCAGCCGCGCAGCGAGGTCGAGCAGTGGCTGGTCGCCACCGTGCGCCGCCAGGCCGCCGCGGCCGGCATCGGCATGCCCGAGGTCGCGGTCTACGAGGGTCCCGAGATCAACGCGTTCGCGACCGGCGCCAACCGCAACAACGCCTTGGTCGCGGTGTCGACCGGCCTGCTGCAGTCGATGAGCCGCGACGAAGCCGAAGCGGTGCTCGCCCACGAAGTCAGCCACATCGCCAACGGCGACATGGTGACGATGGCGCTGCTGCAGGGCGTGCTCAATACCTTCGTCATCGTGCTGGCGCGCGTGGTCGGCCGCGTCGTCGACGGCGCGCTGAGCGGCGGGCGCAGCGAAGGCGGCGGGCTGGCGTATTTCGCGATCGTGATCGTGCTGGAGTTGGTGTTCGGGCTGTTTGCGAGCGCGATCGCGATGTGGTTTTCGCGTCAGCGCGAGTTCCGCGCCGATGCCGGCGGGGCGCGGCTGGCCGGTCGCGGCAAGATGATCGCCGCGCTCGAACGCCTCGCGCGCAATCAGGGCGTCAGCACGCTGCCGAGCCAGATCCAGGCCTTCGGCATCGCCGGAGGCGTCGCCCACGGATTGAAGACATTGTTGCTCAGCCACCCGCCGCTGGCATTGCGCATCGCCGCCCTGCGCGACGCGCGCGGCGACGACTCCGCCGTGCGGCAGGACACCGTCGCCTGACTCGCCGAGGTTGCGTCGCGCGAGCGTGCTGACGAGGTGTTCTGCAACCACGGCCACGGCATCCGGTTGTACGGCGACGCCGCGATCGTCACCGGTGTCGCCACGGCCGAGGGCGTTGATTCCGGCGCATGGCCGACGGCCGGATTCATCGCAGGTTGGGCTGTGCGTGGGGCTTGCCCATAGACTGGGCGACGATGGCCCATCCAATCCCGCCACTGTCGCCGCGCCGCGCCGCACGCCGATCCGTCCGGCTCGCCGCGTTGGCGGTGCTGTCGATGCTCGCCGGCTGCCAACCGAAACCGCCGCCCGCGGCCCCGGTCGCGCAACCGAAAACCGTCGCTGCGGCTAACGGCGAAGACAGCGGTGCGCTGAGCAGCGCGGTCAGGCCCGAGCCGGTTGCAACCAGGGCCGACGTGCTCAAAGGCAGCGACTGGCCGCCGCTGCAGCTCAGCGAAGGCGAGGCGTTGGTCAGCTGCGCCGTGGATGCGACCGATAACGTTGACATCGGCATCGATCCCGATCCCGATGCCGGTGCTGATGCCGGTGCTGGTGCTGGTGCTGGTGCTGGTGCTGCAGACAAGGGACG
>JBOHYD010000125.1:0-3521 GCA_050737635.1 Luteimonas sp.
GCCCGGCGCGCGACTCGATTCGTCGGCGTTGTCGTCGCCGACGCTGTCCGGCAGCGGAATCGGCAGGTCGGCGAGCGCCGCAGGATCCTGGCGCAGTCGTTCGGGCAGGCGCACGACGATGTCGAAGCGGCGGTCGCCCTCGAACAGTTGCCCGGCGACCTTGCCGCCGACCGCGGTCGCCACAGTGTCCTGCACCGCACCGGGATTGAGGCCGTAGCGCACTAGTGCGACCCGGTCGGGGGTGATGGCCAGCAGCGGCAGGCCGTTGGCCTGTTCGAGTTTGACGTCGGCCGCGCCGTCGACGGCTTTCGCGATCGCTTCGATGCGCTTGCCGACTTCAAGCAACGTGTCGAGATCGTCGCCGTAGAGCTTGATCGCGACATCGGCGCGTACGCCGGAAATCAGTTCGTTCATGCGCATCTGGATCGGTTGGGTGAACTCGTAGTTGTTGCCGGGTAGTTGCTTCACCGCGGTCTCGATCTCGGCAACGAGTGCGTCGCGCGGCTTGCGCGGATCGGGCCACTGCGCGCGCGGTTTCATCATCAGATAGGTGTCGGCCATCGATGGCGGCATCGGATCGTTTGCCACCTCGGCGGTGCCGAGCTTGCCGAACACGCGATCGACCTCCGGAAACTGCTCGATCCGCGCTTCCAACGTCGACTGCATCGTCACCGCCTGGTCGAGGCTGGTGCCGGGGATCCGCAGCGCGTGCAGCGCGATGTCGCCTTCATCCAGATTGGGAATGAACTCGGTGCCAAGCCGTGTGGCGAGCAGCGCGCACACCGCCATCAGCGCCAGCGCACTGCCGGTCATCCACGCAGTGCGGCGCAGCGACCACGCCAGCAGCGGCGCATACGCGCGCCGCGCCCAGCCCATCGCGCGGTTTTCTGTTTCGTGCACGCGTCCGCCGAGAAACACCGCGATCGCCGCCGGCACGAACGTCAGCGACAGCAGCATCGCGCCGGTTAGCGCCAACACCACGGTGATCGCCATCGGCTGGAACATCTTTCCCTCGATGCCGCTCAGCGCGAAGATCGGCAGGTACACCGCAGCGATGATGCCCAGGCCGAACAGGCTCGGCCGGATTACCTCCGCGGTGGCCGACGCGGTGGCCTCGAAGCGCTCGTCGCGGGTCATCATGCGGCCGAGGCGGCGCTGCAGTTCGCCGAAGCGGCGCAAGCAGTTTTCGATGATGATCACCGCGCCGTCGACGATCAGGCCGAAATCCAGCGCACCGAGGCTCATCAGATTGCCCGACACCCCGCTGCGCACCATGCCAGCGACGGTGAACAGCATCGCCAGCGGGATCACGGCCGCGGTGACCAGCGCTGCGCGGACATTGCCGAGCAGCGCGAACAGCACCACGATCACCAGCAGCGCGCCTTCGATCAGGCTCTTCGACACCGTGGCGATGGTGCGGTCGACCAACGCGGTGCGGTCGTACACCGGCCGCGCCTCGACGCCCCTCGGCAGGCTGGCGTTGACGACCGCGAGCTTGGCCGCCGATGCCTGCGCGACGACACGGCTGTTGGCCCCGACCAGCATGAACACCGTGCCGAGCACGACTTCCCTGCCGCTCTGGGTTGCCGCGCCGGTGCGCAGCTCCGGGCCTTCGCCGACCTCGGCCACGTCGCGCACGCGGATCGGTACGCCGTCGCGGCGGTCGAGCACGATGTCGCGAATCGCGTCGAGATCGGTCACCTGCCCCGGCACGCGCACCAGAAACTGCTGACCATTGCGCTCGATGTAGCCGGTGCCGACGTTGTGGTTGTTGGCAGCTATCGCGGCCACCACATCGTGCAGGGTGAAGCCGAGCGCGACCAGTTTGGCCGGCTCCGGGGTGATGTGGATCTGCCGCGCGAATCCGCCGATGGTATTAACCTCGGTCACGCCGGGCACGTTGCGCAGCTGCGGCCGCACCACCCAGTCCTGCAACGTGCGCAGGTCGGTCGGCGTCCACGGCCGGCCGTCGGGCCGCCGTGCGCCGTCCTTGGCCTCGACGGTGTACATGAAGATCTCGCCGAGCCCGGTCGCGATCGGCCCCATCAGCGGTTCGAGGCCGGCGGGCAGCTGCGACCTGACCTGCTGCAGGCGCTCGGCGACCTGCTGACGTGCAAAATACAGGTCGGTGCCGTCCTTGAACGCCACGGTGACCTGCGACAGCCCGTAGCGCGAGATTGAGCGCGCGTAGTCGAGGCCCGGCAAGCCCGCCATCGCGGTCTCGATCGGATACGTCACGCGCTGCTCGGATTCCAGCGGTGAGTAGCCAGCGGCTTCGGTGTTGATCTGCACCTGCACATTGGTGATATCGGGCGTGGCATCGATCGGCAGCTGGGTGAAGCTCCAGACGCCGAGCACGACGAGTGCGAGGGTGAAGGCGAGCATCAGCCAGCGGTGCGCGATCGACAGGCGGATGAGTTTTTCGAGCAGTCCGGGCGGGCGATCGCGCAGGGTCGCGTCCTCGTCGTGCGCCGGCCGATCGCTGCTGTGATCAGTGGTCATGCGACGCTCCCGACTTCTCGATGTCGGCCTTGACCAGATAGCTCTGCGCCACCACCACGGCATCGCCCGGCTTCAGGCCCGACAGCACTTCGACGTGCGTCGCATCGCGTTTGCCGAGTTCGAGCGGCCGCACTTCGTACACGTCACCGACACGGATGAACACCGACGGCGCATCGCGAAAATCTTGCAGTGCCGACAGCGGCACGACCAATGCGGTCTGCTGGCGATCGACGGTGATGCGCGCCTTGACCGCCGAGCCGGGCCGCCAGAGGCCGTCGGCATTGGCGATCGTCGCGCGCGCGACGGTGCTCTGGCTGGCGGTCGCGGTGCCGGGCAGCACGCGCTCCAGCGTGGTGTCGACCTGCGCGCCGTCGCTCATCCGCGTCACCATCACCGGCACGCCGGGTACGATGTGCTGCGCGTCCGCGCCAAAGATGTGCAGGTCGACCCACAGCGACGACAGGTCGGCGATCTCGAACAGCGGCGCACCTTCGCCGGCCACCGAGCCGATCGACGCATGGCGCACGAGCACCTGTCCGGAAATCGGCGAGGACACCGTGTACGTGGTCAGGCTGAGATTGCTCTCGATCGTCGCCAATGGCTGGCCGGCGCGCACGCGGTCGCCGACGTTGGCGCGCAGACGGCGGATCGGCCCCGGAAAACGCGCCATCACCTTGGCCATGCGGCCCTCGACCGGCGTCAGCAAGCCCTGCACCTCGTGCTCGTCGGCGATCACGCCGGGGCCGGCGGGCGCGGTACGGATGCCGGACGCCTGCGCGATCGTCGCAGCGATCTCGGTACGGCCTTCGTAGCTCGGGTAAGCCCAGCGCAGCGACTTGCCGCCGACGCTCGACAGCACTTCGACGTCGAACGAAAGCGGTTCGCCCACGATCGTCGCCGCCATCAGGCGGCCGTCGGCCTGCGGCGTGAGGACGTGGTTTTCGACGAGATTGCCGAGGCGCTTCAGCCGCACCTCGACGCTGCCGTCGGTCGCTGCCAGTGGCTTGTCGCCTTGGTAC
>JBOHYD010000126.1:0-2298 GCA_050737635.1 Luteimonas sp.
CAGTTTGCGTCACTATCGGCAGACAGACACGCCGGACACCGCCGTCACTATGGACACCCGCTCGCGCATCCGCGACACCGCCGGCCAGGACGCCGTGCTCGCCGCACCGTCGGCACTGCGCCGCCGCAGGCCGCTGTTGATCGGTGTTGCGCTCGGCATCGCGCTGCTCGCGGCGGTGGCGTGGCTGGTCGCCGGCTGGAGCACCGGCGGACGCTCGTATGACGCCGCGCGGCTGCGCATCGCGCAGGTGACGCGCGGCGACCTGGTGCGCGACCTGTCGGCCGACGGTCGGGTGATCGCCGCCAACAGCCCGACGTTGTATGCGATCGCCGCCGGCACCGTCGCGCTGAAAGTCGTCGCCGGCGATAAGGTCGGCAAGGGCCAGCCGCTGGCGGTGATCGACAGCCCGGAGCTGCGCAGCAGACTGGTGCAGGAAGAGTCCACGCTCGCCAGCCTCGAAGCCGAGGCCAGCCGCGCGCTGCTCGATGCGCAACTCGCGCGCTCGACCGCGCGCAAGCTGCTCGACCAGGCCGACATCGCGCGCACCGCCGCGCAGCGCGACCTGGAGCGCTATCAGCGCGGCTTCGACGGCGGCGCGGTGTCGCAGAACGAGCTGTCGAAGGCGCAGGACGAACTCAAGAAGGGCGAACTCGGGCTCGCTTCCGCCGGCAAGGACTACACCCTGCAGGGCGAAGGCGCGACGCTCGACGCGCGCAACAAGCGCCTGCTCGCCGATCGCCAGCGCGCGGTCGCCGCCGAACTGCAGCGCCAGGTCGACGCGCTGACCATCCGCGCGCCGTTCGACGGCCAGGTCGGCCAGGTGCAGGTGCCGCAGGGCACCAGCGTGATCGCCAACGGGCCGGTGCTGAGCGTGATTGATCTGGCCAAGTTCGAGCTCGAGATCAAGGTGCCGGAAAGCTTCGCGCGCGACCTGAGCATCGGCATCCCGGCGCAGATCGCCAGCAACGGCAAGACCTATGCCGCCGAGGTCTCGGCGGTGTCGCCGGAAGTCGTCAACGGCGAGGTCAACGCGCGGCTGCGCTTTGCGCAACAGCAGCAGCCTCCAGGCCTGCGCCAGAACCAGCGCCTGTCCGCGCGCATCGTGCTCGACACGCGCCGCAACGTGCTGCAGGTCGAGCGCGGCCCATTCCTCGAATACGACGGCGGCCGCTTCGCCTACGTTGTCGACGGCAGCGGCGCCGTGCGCCGCCCGATCCAGGCCGGCGTCAGCAGCCTCGGCGCGGTCGAGATCGTCGCCGGCCTGCAGGCCGGCGATCGCGTCGTGGTGTCGGGCAGCGACCAGTTCGACAACGTCGAGCGCATCCGTATTTCAGGCAGCGCCACGCCGGGAGAATGACCATGCAAACGCAAATCACAGCAGCGTTGTCGTCACTGTCACTCCCGTTCCACCTGCAGCCGAACGCGCCGCCGCTCGCCGAACCACCGGCATCCCGGCGCAAACCCGATCCGCCGCACCGTCATCCCGGCGTGCGCCGGGATGACGGACACCGGCACGCGTAGTCACACACCACCCACAGGAACCATTCCCATGCTCGCCATGCGCCAGGTCACCAAGGTCTACCGCACGCAGCTCGTCGAGACCCACGCGCTGCGCGCGCTCGACCTGCACGTCAAGGAAGGCGAATTTGTCGCCGTCACCGGGCCGTCCGGCTCCGGCAAGACCACCTTCCTCAATATCGCCGGACTGCTGGAGACCTTTACTGGCGGTGAGTTCACGCTCGACGGCGACGACGTCAAGGGGCTCAGCGATGACGCGCGCAGCAAGCTGCGCAACCAGAAGATCGGCTTCATCTTCCAGAGCTTCAACCTGATCCCCGACCTCAACCTGTTCGACAACGTCGACGTGCCGCTGCGCTACCGTGGCATGTCGGCGGCCGAGCGCAAGCGACGCATCGAGGACGCGCTCGGACTGGTTGGCCTGGGCTCGCGGATGAAGCACTTCCCGGCGGAGCTGTCCGGCGGCCAGCAGCAGCGTGCGGCGATCGCGCGTGCGCTCGCCGGCAGCCCGCGCCTGCTGCTCGCCGACGAACCCACCGGCAACCTCGACTCGCAGATGGCGCGCAGCGTGCTGGAGCTGATCGAGGACATCAACCAGCAAGGCACGACCATCGTGATGGTCACCCACGATCCCGAACTCGCCGCGCGCGCGCAGCGCAACGTGCATATCGTCGACGGCATGGCGACCGACCTCTCGGTCGAGCCGAGCCTGGTGCATGCGCAGGCCCCCGCGCTCACCTGAAACCCTTAGGAGCGGCCCATGGCCGCGATGCTTTTGCC
>JBOHYD010000127.1:0-6775 GCA_050737635.1 Luteimonas sp.
ATCTCCACACGCTCCGACCAGTACCAGGCCAACCACGCCTCCATGCAATCCCTGTTCACCGACCTGCGCGCGAAAGTGACCCAGGCGGCGCTGGGTGGCAGCGCCGCGGCGCGGGAGAAACATGTGGCGCGCGGCAAATTGCTGCCGCGCGAACGTGTCGAGACGCTGTTGGATCCCGGCGCACCCTTCCTGGAATTGTCGCAATTGGCCGCGCTGGGTCTTTATGACGATGAGGTCCCGGGCGCGGGGCTGATCACCGGCATTGGCCGCGTCAGCGGCCAGGAATGCCTGATTGTCACCAACGATGCCACGGTCAAGGGCGGCACCTATTTCCCGCTTACGGTGAAGAAACATCTGCGCGCCCAGGAGATCGCCATGGCGTGTCACCTGCCGTGCATTTACCTGGTGGATTCCGGCGGCGCGTTTCTGCCCAGCCAGGACGAGGTGTTCCCGGATCGGGATCACTTTGGCCGCATCTTTTACAACCAGGCCAACCTGTCCGCGCAGCGCATCCCGCAGATCGCCGTGGTCATGGGTTCCTGCACCGCCGGCGGCGCCTACATGCCGGCCATGGCGGATGAGAGCATCATCGTGCGCAATCAGGGTACGATCTTTCTCGCCGGCCCGCCGCTGGTAAAGGCCGCCACCGGCGAGGTCGTCAGTGCCGAGGAACTGGGTGGCGCCGATGTGCACGCGCGCATCTCCGGTGTCGCTGATCATTATGCGCAGAATGATCGTCACGCGCTGGGTCTGGCGCGGCGCATCGTGGCGAACCTGAATCGGCGCAAGGAAGTGACCCTGCGGACACAGGCCGCCAGGGAGCCGCGCCATGCCGCGGAAGAACTTTACGGTGTCGTCAACAGCGACAGCCGGCGCCCCTACGACGTGCACGAGGTCATCGCGCGCCTCGTGGACGACAGCGAGTTTGATGAGTTCAAGCAACTCTATGGCACGACGCTGGTGTGCGGCTTTGCGCACCTGTACGGATTTCCGGTGGGTATCATCGCCAACAACGGCATCCTGTTTTCAGAATCCGCGCTCAAGGGCGCGCACTTCATTCAACTCTGCGACCAGCGCGGCATTCCGCTGGTGTTTCTGCAAAACATCACCGGCTTCATGGTCGGCAAGAAATACGAAAACGCCGGCATCGCCAAGGACGGCGCGAAGATGGTCACGGCGGTGGCGTGTTCGTCGGTGCCGAAATTCACCGTGGTGATCGGCGGCAGCTTCGGTGCCGGCAACTACGCGATGTGCGGCCGCGCGTATGGCGCGCGCTTGCTGTGGATGTGGCCGAACGCGCGGATCAGCGTGATGGGCGGCGAGCAGGCCGCCAGCGTGCTCGCCACCGTGCGCCGCGACGGCATCGAGGCGAAGGGCGGCAACTGGTCGGACGCCGACGAGGACGCCTTCAAGACGCCGATCCGCGAGCAGTACGAATCCCAGGGCAACCCCTACTACGCCAGCGCGCGGCTGTGGGACGACGGCATCATCGACCCCGCCGACACCCGCCGCGTGCTCGGCCTGGCAATCTCGGCATCGCTCAACGCTCCGATCACGCCGGCGCGGTATGGCGTATTCCGCATGTAACCGGGCCGACCGCCTCCGGTCATGCAATTCGCGTACTGCATCTCGAGCATGTCGCAAGCCGTTGCTGGCGTTCGGATTGAGCCCCTCAATCACACTTGAGCGCGACGCTGCCCGTGCTAGTCTCGGGTTACGACCTCCATCGTTTCTGCCCACGCCCAAGGAAGCTGCGCCATGGCCATTTTTACTCCGCAAAACTCGCCCAAGAAGGACTCCCTGCCATTCGGCAATGATGCCGCACCGCCCGCCGCCGCGCCGCCTGCCTTCGCGCGCGATCCGGTAGCGCCTGCCGTCGCCGAATTCACCCCGAGTTTGTTGCCGCCGCTACGCGTCGCCACGCAGCCGGAGCTGAAAGAATCGCTGATCGCCGCCGATCTGACCATCGAAGGCAAGATCGAGGGCTCGGGCCATGTCCGCATCGCCGGCAAGTTCAAGGGCGACGTCAACGTGCAGGGCGACCTGACCATCGAACACGGTGCCAAGCTCAACGGCGGTGTGCGCGCCAACCGGGTCATCGTCGCCGGCGAACTCGAGGGCAATATCGACTCGGCCTCGCGCGTCGAACTGCTCGACAACGGCGTGCTCAGCGGCGATCTCAAGGCCGGCTCGCTGACCGTCGCCGCCGGCTCCAAGATCCGCGGTCACATCGAATGCGGCTGGGAAGCCAAGGACCTGACGAAAGCGAACGGCAACGGCCGCGGCAAGTCGGACGTCGAACTCGCTTCATGAGCCAGCCGCGGCCAGGCATGGCAGGCGCCACGCGCATCTGCCCGCACTGCAAGACGACGATCCTAGAAAGCGCCAGCATCTGTCCGGCGTGCAAGCACTACTTGCGCTTCGACTCGCCCGGCGCGGCGCGCCCCACGCCGCGGATCTCGCCGCTGCAGGTCGAAGGCACGATCCGCCACCCGCCCGACGGCGACGCGTGGGAATACTCGATGGTGCTGTCGATCCGCAACGAGTTTGGCGAGGAGATCAATCGCCAGGTCGTCGGCGTCGGTGCGCTGAACCCCAACGAGCAGCGCACCTTTACCCTCGCCGTCGAGCTGGTCGAGCGGCGCGGCACCGGCCCCACGCGGCGCAACCGGCACTGAGATTTGACGCGGCAGGGCCGCAGCGGCTGCATGCCGACGTGCGCGCGGTGATGCTTTGATCCGTCCGATGGCCGCACGCGTTCTGCGCCATCGGCCACGCGCTGGATCCCGACCTCAGGACTTTGCGGTCGGCGCGCAGTTGTCGCAGCCGCCGCAAGCGCTGTTTGATATGCCGTTGAGCGCAGGCGCGACCCGCCGCGCCAGCGAACGCATCCACGGCGGCCGGCCATCGCGCAACATCGGCACCGCGATCGCGACGCGGGCGCGGCGGGTGGCATGCGGGAACTGCTTGTTCAGCACCACCCACGCGCTGAGCAGCACCGCCAGCGCGATGACGACGTACTGCAGGGCCAGCGAGACCGTCATCGGCGTCTGGCTCAGCCCGCGCCCAGCGCGACGGCGACCTGATAGGTCACCAACGAGGCCAGATACGCCAGTGCAAACAGATAGCCGGCGCTGACGAACATCATCTTCCACGAATTGGTCTCGCGCTTGATCGTCGCCCACGTCGAGATGCACTGCGGCGCGTAGATGAACCACACCAGCAGCGACAGCGCGGTGGCCAACGACCAGCCGCTGGCCAGGATCGGCGACAACGCCTGCGCGGCGGCGGCGTCGTTGGCCGCGGACAGTGCGTAGACCGTGGCCAGCGACGACACCGCGACCTCGCGCGCGGCCATGCCGGGGATCAGCGCGATGCAGATCTGCCAGTTGAAGCCGATCGGCGCGAACACGACGGTGAGCGCATGGCCGATGCGGCCGGCGAAGCTGTAGTCGATCGCCGGGCCGACGGCATCGGCCGGCGCGCCGGGGAACGACAGCAGAAACCACAGCAGCACGGTCAGCGCGAGGATGATGCCGCCGACGCGCTTGAGGAAGATCAGCGCGCGCTCGTACAGGCCGATCGCGAGATCGCGCGGGTGCGGCAGGCGGTACGACGGCAGCTCCAGCATCAGCGCATGCTCGCTGTTGTCGCGCCGCCATTTCTTCATGATCCACGACACGATCAGCGCGCTGACGATGCCGGCCATGTACAGCGCAAACAACACCAGCCCCTGCAGGTTGAGCACGCCCCACACCGCGCGCTGCGGAATGAACGCACCGATCAGCAGCGCGTACACCGGCAGCCGTGCCGAGCAGGTCATCAGCGGCGCGACCATGATCGTCGCGATGCGATCGCGCGGGTCCTGGATCGAGCGCGTGGCCATGATCCCGGGGATCGCGCACGCGAAGCTCGACAGCAGTGGGATGAACGAGCGCCCCGACAGCCCGGCACCGGCCATCAGCCGGTCGAGCAGGAACGCCGCACGCGGCAGGTAGCCGGATTCCTCAAGCGCGAGGATGAAGGCGAACAGGATCAGAATTTGCGGCAGGAAGATCACCACGCCGCCGACGCCGGCGATGATGCCGTCGACGAGCAGGCTGTTGAGCGGCCCCTCGGGCAACACGCTGCCGACCCACGCGCCCAATGCCGCGGAGCCGCCGTCGATGCCGTCCATCACCGGCGTTGCCCACGCGTACACGGCCTGGAAGATCAAAAACATCACCGCCGCCAGCGCCAGCAGGCCGAACACCGGGTGCAGCAGCCAGCGGTCGAGCGCGTCGTCGATGCGCGAGGTGCGCGCCGGCATTTCGACCGCGAGTGCGAGCAGGCGACGGGTTTCGTCGTGCAGCGACTGTGCTGGGCCGTCCGGACCGGCGTCCGGGACACTGTCGGCCATGCCTTGCAGCGTGCTCGGCGCTGCCCTGAGCGACGCCCCCAGCGACTCGATGCGCTCGACCAGCGCCTTGGCGCCGTTGCGGCGCACCGCGATGGTTTCGACCACCGCGATGCCGAGCGCTTGCTCCAGCGCAGCGCGATCGATGCGGATGCCGCGCCGTTGCGCTACGTCGGCCATGTTGAGTGCGATCACCATCGGCCGGCCCAGCGAGCGCAGTTCGAGCACGAAGCGCAGGTGCAGGCGCAGATTGGTGGCGTCGATCACGCAGACCAGCACGTCGGGGGCCGGTTCGCCAGGATAGAAGCCGCGGCAGAGATCGCGAGTGATCGCTTCGTCGAGGCTCGACGGCTGCAGGCTGTAGGCGCCTGGCAGATCGAGCAGTGCGTAGCTGCGGCCCGACGGCGCGACCAGCCGGCCTTCCTTGCGCTCGACGGTGACGCCGGCGTAGTTGGCGACCTTCTGGCGGCTGCCGGTAAGCTGGTTGAACAGCGCGGTCTTGCCGCAGTTGGGGTTGCCGACCAGCGCAAGGCGCAGCGGCAGTGCGGACTCGTTCATTGCCTCACGGCTCCGTTGAGCAGCAGTACGCGCATCGCTTCGCTGCGGCGCAGCGCGAACCGCGTGTAGCCGATCTGCACCAACAACGGCTCCGCGCCGACCGGGCCGACCGCGAGGATCTGCACGGACTCGCCGTGCACGAAGCCGAGCTCGCGCAAGCGTCGGGCGATCGGGTCGTTGGTCATGCGGTCCTCCACGCGGTCGACCGTGGCGCCGGTGCGCCGCGGCAAGTCGGAAAGCCTCACGAAGACATCCAAATAGGAATTGTTCGCATTGTATAGGCATGCCTGCATCAACAACACTGCAGCACGTCGGAGGGCAGCCCGGCCAGCGGCTATCATTCGGCTCCGTTCATGGGAGCGAATCGATGCCCGACACCCTGCTGCTCGACCACGCCGGCCCCATCGTCCGGTTGCGGCTCAACCGGCCCGACGTCCACAACGCCTTCGACGCCGCGCTGATCGCCACACTGACCGCGGCACTGGTGCGAGTGGGCGACGACGACAGCGTGCGCGTGGTGGTGCTCGAAGGTGCGGGCGCGTCGTTTTCGGCCGGTGCCGACTTGCATTGGATGCGCGCACTGGCCGCGGCCAGCGCCACCGACAATCGCGACGACGCCCTCGCCCTCGCCAAGCTGATGCGCACCCTCGACGAACTGCCCAAGCCGACCATCGCCCGCGTGCACGGCGCGGCCTTCGGCGGCGGCGTTGGCCTGGTCGCGTGCTGCGACATCGCCATCGGCGTGCCGGAGGCAACATTCGGCCTGACCGAAAGCCGCCTCGGCCTGCTGCCGGCGGTGATCTCGCCGTATGTGATCGCCGCGATCGGCGCACGCCACGCGCGGCGCTATTTCGCGACCGCCGAACTGTTCGACGCCGCGCAGGCGCAGCGGATCGGACTGCTGCACGAAGTGGTCGAAGCTGCCGAACTGGACACTGCGATCGACCGGCAAATTGCATTGCTGCTCAAGACCGGGCCGATCGCGGCCACTCAGGCAAAGGCGCTGGTGCGCAGCGTGATGCCGCAACTTGACGGTGCGGCTGTCGACGATGCCAACGCGGCGCTGATCGCAAAGCTGCGTGTGTCACCCGAAGGACGGGAAGGGATGGCTGCGTTTCTCGGCAAGCGGAAAGCAACATGGTTGCAATAGGCGTGGTTGCAATAGGCGAGGAAGGTACCGCGGCGTTTCTGGAGAAGCGGGCGGCAACGTGGACGCGTTGAATGGATGCAAGCGCATCGAAAATCCTGAACACTTGGCGATGCTGCCCTCGCTCAAAGCCCTCCCCTTCAAGGGGGAGAGGGCGGGCGTTTGCGAGCCACTGGCTCGCGCCCGAACGAACGCCCGAGGGCTGTGCCCGAGGGCCGGACGGGTTGGGTGGGGATGGTGCAAGGCATTCCACACGATGAAAGGCCAGACAAGCAAAGCGATCATCATTCCGAAGCTTCCGCGTCGCCTGCGCAATGCGATGACCGATGCCGAGCGACATCTCTGGCAGGCGCTTCGCGGACGACAGCTTGATGGCTGCAAGTTTCGCCGCCAGCATCCGTTCGGCGACTCCATCCTCGACTTCGTCTGTCTCGATCGCATGCTGGTCATCGAAGTGGATGGCGGACAGCACGCGGACTCTCGAACGGATCCCGCCCGCGATTGCATCCTCGAAAAAGCCGGCTTCGAAGTGCTGCGATTCTGGAACCATGACGTACTGCAGCATCGCGATGCCGTCGCCGATCATGTCCATCGACGCCTGGTTGCCCGCAAATCGCAGCATCCCCACCCCGGCCCTCCCCTTGAAGGGGAGGGAGACAAGCACAGCCAGGAAG
>JBOHYD010000128.1:0-6576 GCA_050737635.1 Luteimonas sp.
TAGCGTCGAAACTCAGCTGACGATTGTTTTCCCTTCTCCCGCCTGCGGGAGAAGGTGCCCGGAGGGCGGATGAGGGCGCTTTTGACTTCCCGGAGGCAAGATCAAACGCTTCCCCCTCACCCCCGCCTCTCCTGCAAGCGGGAATGGGGGTAATTCCGGCGCAGCTGAGTTTCGACGCTAATCAGGTGGTTTTTTGCATCGAGCGGATCCGGCGGTTGCTGGAAAGTGCACGCAAGAAGACCCAGTCCACGTCGTGTGGACTGGGATGACGTGTTCTGTGCGCTGCTGTACTTGCCGCGAACCGGCTGTCAGTGACGTGCGTTGCCGAGCGATTTTCCCAAGTGGCGGGCGGTTCACTGCTGTTTTCAGCAGTGCAGTGCGGTTGCCGCGGAAGGAGGAAGCTTGCTGGGGCAGGCGTTGAAAAGCGCAAGTTGGCGCGGTCCGCGAGCGCCAGAGTCGCAACGCCTGCACGAGGTTCTTGATCGTGGACGCGCAGCGCGTGAAGAACGCCGATACCGTTAGCATCAGGGCTACGACGCCGGCAAGAAGATGTCCGGGAGCAAGCGTCACCTAACGGTGGATACGCAGGGGTTGCCGCACGCCATCGCGGTGACCACCGCGGAGGTGACTGACCGGCCAGTGGCATTGCAAGCGGATGGCCAGTGGCCGCCAACATCTGACCGGGTGGAGAGCCTCCTGGCCGATGGCGGTTATACGGGTGCGCCGTTTGCCCAGGCGGTCCCTGACCTGTTGGGGAGATCGCCAAACGCAGCGGACGGCACACCTTTGCCGTGATGCCGCAGCGCGGGGTGGTCGAGCGATCCTTCGATTGCTTGGAAAAGTGCCGTCGGCTATGGAAGAACGGCGAGCGACAACTCAATACCGGTCTGCAATTGCTTCCTCTCGCCTTCTTGGCTCTCTTGTTCAGAAGACTTTGAACAGGCTCTAACAGGGTGTTGAAAAACACCCTGCTAAACGTGCGCCAGTGCCGAGCACCGCAAAAAAGCGCCGTGCAATGGGCGGCGCTTGAAACTTTCGTTCGGTAAGCGTCGGTCGGCGCGCTGCGGGAGCGCCGCACCGGCGTGCTGCGTTACTTCTTGACGAAGCCGATCTTCACCATCTGCGCGTTCTTGGCGTTGGCCAGCACCTTGGCGAGCACGCCGTAATCGGCATCCTCGTTGACGTCGATTTCCAGTGTCGGCTGGTTGTTGACGTCGCGCTGGACCTCGCTTTCCATCATGTTGCGTAGCGCCGACAGCGGCGTCGGGCTGTCGTTCCAGAACACCGTGCCGGACTGGTCGATGCGCAGCTTGATCGGATCCGGCGGATCGACGGTCGTCGGCGGCGGGTTCAGCGAGCGCTGCGGCAGATCGATGTCGATCGGGTAGGACAGAATCGGCGCGGTCATCATGAAGATGATCAACAGCACCAGCATCACGTCGACCAGCGGCGTGACGTTGATGTTGGCCATCGGCCCACCGCCGGAATCAGAAGCAAAAGCCATGGTCGTCTCCTGAGCTCAGCGGCCCTGTTCTTTGGTGGCGACAAAGCCGACCTTGCGCATGCCCTGCGCCTGGGCGACGTTCACCACCTGGTTGATGGTGCGGTACTTGGTGGTCTTGTCGCCACGCACGTTGATCGCCGGCTGCGGCGTCTTCTGGGCTTCGACCGACAGCTGGCTCTCGAGCACGTCGAGCGATACCTGTTGGTCGTTCCAGTAGATGTTGCCGTTTTCGGTGACCGCGAGCGTGATCGGCTGCACCGCCGTTTGCTTCTCGTCGATGGTGTCGAGGTTGGCCTGCGGCAACTCCACCTTGATCTTGTGCGACATCAGCGGTGCGGTGATCATGAAGATGATCAGCAGCACCAGCATCACGTCGACCAGCGGCGTGACGTTGATCTCGGACATCGGTGCGCCGGTCTGGTCGCCAGTACTGAAGGCCATGTCAGGCTCCGTCAGGGGTTGGTCGGATCGTCAACGGATCAGCGCTTGGCCGGCACTTCGCCGACGCGGGCGCCGGTCGCGAAGAAGTCGTGCAGGTCGTGCGCAAAGGTGTCGAACTTGTTGTTGGTGATGCGGTTCAAGCGCACGAAGAAGTTGTAGCCGAGCACCGCCGGGATCGCGACGAACAGGCCGACCGCGGTCATGATCAACGCTTCGCCCACCGGACCGGCGACCGCGTCGATCGACGCCTGGCCGCCGGCACCGAGCCGGATCAGCGCGCCGTAGATGCCCCACACGGTGCCGAGCAAGCCGACGAACGGCGCGGTCGAGCCGACGGTGGCGAGCACGGTCAGGCCGCTTTCGAGGCGCATCGATTCGCGGGTCACGGCCTGACGCAGCGCGCGATCGACAAACTCGGAGCGGTTCAGCGACTCGACTAGGCGCGAGCCTTCGTGGCGCTGATGGTGGGCCGCCGCCTGCGCGGCATCAAGCGCGATCTTCGAGAACGGCTCGCTCTTCGGCTGCTCTTCCATGAAGCGGATCGCATCCTGCGCATTCGGGGTTTCCCAGAACGCCGACGTGACCGCATCGGCGCGCCGGCGCAGGCTGATGTTCTTGAGGAAGTTGACGACGATCCAGTAGATCGACATCACCGACATCAGCACCAGGGTGATCGAGACCACCCACTGCACCGCATGTGTGCCCGGATTGGTGACCATTTCGTTGATCAGATGGTCGACACCCATCTGGGAGAGTGCAGCGGCGGCGTCGCCTCCGGCAGCGGCGACGGGCGCGTTGGTGGTTTCCTGCAGCATGACGCTTACCTTTGGATTAGTGGTTTGGAGTTTTGTTTGAACGATGGGGCGGTGTTGTGAAAAGCAGTATCGGAGATTTTTCGGCGCTGTGATGCGTGCGGCATCAACTACCGTCGAGATTGAAGTCGACTGGGACGCGTACCTTGCCTGCGACCTTCTGACCGTTGACTACGGATGGATTGAACCGCCATTTCCGCGCGGCTTCCATCGCGGCACGATCGAGATCGCGATTGCGGCTGGATTTTTCGACGGCGACATTGGTGACGTTGCCATCGGCGTCCACGTCGATGACCAAGATCACCACGCCCTCGGTTCCGGTGCGGGCCGCTGAAGGCGGATATTTCGGCGGATTCATGTTTTTGGACGAAATGTCGACGCTGGCACCGATATCCGCGACCGGTGCCGGCGGCGACGGCGGCGACGGCGGCGGTGCCGGGGTGTCGACCGGTGACGGCGTGTCGAACACCACCGGCGGTTCTTCCGGCGGCGGCGGCAGCGGGCTCGGCTGCGGCGGCGCGAGCTGTTTGATTTCCTGCGGCTTCGGCGGTTCCGGCGGCGGCGGCGGCGGCGGCGGCGGTGGCGGCGGCGGTTCGATGATGACGACCTGGGTGGTCTCTTCTTCGTCGGCGGCACCGCCCGGAGGCGCGACCGGGGCCAACAGCAGCAGCAGCGCACCGACGTGCACGGCGATCGCGAGGGTGATGCCGGAAATCCGCGGCCAATTCAGGCCAAAGTCCTCACGGTCATCTCGCTTGAATCTGGTCGGCAACTGTTCCGTCATGCGCAGCGGGCTCGAATAGGGCCGGGCGTCGCGGCGCCCTGGTGGATGTTGAACCGCGGCCCGGTTTTAGCCGCGCGAATTTCCAAGCTTATACCAATGTCGCCCGGCGGTACCAACACGAACGTCTCGGCAGTCATGTCGATCAGCCTTGCTGCGCCAAGATCTTTTGGGCGTCTTCGGGCTTCTTGACGCCTTTGTCCAGCGCCTGCTGCGCGGCCTTCTTGGCCTCGGCGGCGTTGCCGTCGCCAAGCAGCACCTTGGCAAGATTGAGATAGGTTTCGCCGTCCGGGCCCAGCGGCGCGGCTTGTCGGTAGGCCTCGATCGACGGCGCGATCTGGTCGGAAAAATAGTAGGCCTGGGCGAGCGCGACGTAGGCCTGGTAGTCGGGTTTGAGGATGCCTTTTTCGAGGCCGTCGTTGATCGCGGCGATCGCGTTCTTTTCCTGCCCGTCCATGCTGAGGTACAGCGCGTACAGATTGCGGTACTCCTTGTCCTGGGTCAGCTGGCCGGCAGTGCGCAGCGTCTCGAGCAAAGCCACGGCCTTGTCGTTCTGCTCGGCCTGCATGTAGATCGAGGCGAGGTTGAGCTGCAGGGTCTTGTCGTTCGGATTCTTCGCCAGCAGTTGTTCGGCGAGCTTGGCGGCCTCGGCCGGTTGGTCGCTTTCGAAGTAGCTGGCCATCAGCAGCTGGGTCCACTCGGATTTCGGCGCAGGTGCCGCCGCGATCGCCTGCTGCAGCACCGGCACGGCTTCCTGGTAGCGCTCCAGCCGGTACAGCGCATTGCCCTTCAGCACCAGGTACTCGGGTTTCTGCGTCTTGGTCTCGGCGAGAAAGCTGTCGAGCGTCGCCAGCGCCGGCACGTACTGCTCGTCCTGCATCTGCAGTTGCGCGAGCAGGTACATGGTCTGGTAGTGGCCGTTATTGTCGAGGCCATTGAATGCGATCGCTTTCTGCGCGTAGGCCTTGGCAGCGGCGTTGTCGTTCTGGTTGTAGGCCATCTGCGCGGCGAGCTGGGCGGCAAAGGCGTGCTCGTAGAGGTTGGCGGACGGGTTGGCGATGATCTCATCGGCGATCGCCAGGCCTTCGGCGGCCCTGTCTTGCTGATACAGGTCGGACAGCTTCTGCAGCTTGGGCGTGCCCTTCGCGGTCGGCTTGGTGTCGGGCGACTGGCGGGCGGCGTCGGGATACATCACTTCCTGCGCCGCATCGGGCTTCTCGGAGGTCTTCTGCCCAGCCTGCGCTCCGCGCTCCCGGGCACGCTCACGCGCGCCTTGCGCCAGCGCTTCGCTGGCTGTGCACAGCAACAAACCCGCGGCGATCAACACGCTCGGCAGGTGGCGGAAGAATGAGGTCATGGATTCACCTTGGCTGTTGGGACAGGAAAAGAACGCAATCACACTGGACGGTGCCGGAAGCGATCGGCCGGAAGCAACCGCGCAGGCGGCGGAACGCTAGCAGAAATGTTGGCGGCACGCGCTACGCGCTTCTTAACGCTCGCGTCACGCTCGGCCGAGCACGGCGCCAACCCTAGTGCGGTACCCGTTTCGCCGCGCGCGCTTGCGTGAAGGTGGGTGCCAGACGGGTTGTGCGGCCGCCGATCGCGCTTGCGGGCAGCGCTGTCACCGCCATGGCGGCGGTGTAATGCGCGAACCTCGGTGTCGCGTGTGTTCCACGGCGACGCTGCGGTGCTGTACGTCATGTTCTAGGCGGCTGTAGTTGAAGGCCGCGTCGATCCCGCAGCGGCCGGCATTGGTCGACTGCAAATTTCAAATATCGAGGTTGGCGACCTTCAGCGCATTGTCCTCGATGAACTCGCGGCGCGGCTCGACCACATCGCCCACCAGCGTGCTGAAGATCTGGTCGGCGGCAACCGCGTCCTCGATGCGCACCTGCAGCAGGCGGCGGGTCTCGGGATTGACGGTGGTGTCCCAGAGCTGCTCGGGATTCATTTCGCCCAGGCCTTTGAAGCGCTGGATCTGGCGGCCGCGCTTGGCCTCGTCGAGCAGCCAAGCCTGCGCCTGCGCGAAGCTCGCGATTGGCTGCGCACGCGCGCCGCGGACGATCTGCGCGCCGTCGCGGATCAGCCCGTGCAGCAGCGCGGCGGTGTCGCGCAGCGGCCGCAGCTCGCCGCCGGCAAACACCGCCAGCGGCAGCACTTGCACCAGCTGCTCGCCCATGTGCGTGCGGGTGACCAGCAGCGCGGCGGCGCGGGTGTCATTGCCCGGCTGAAACTCCAGCGCATAGCGCGGCAGGCCGAGGCCGCCGCGGTTGAGGCGTTTTTCGAGCGCATCGAGCTCGTGGCGCTCGTCGGTGTTGGCGGCGAGTTGCGCGGCATCGAGCGGGGAGAAATCGATCAACGCCTCCAGCACCTTGGGATCGTAGCGGTGGGCGGTGCGGGCGATGGCGTCGCGGGCGCCGGCGTAGGCGAGCAGCAGCTTTTCGAGCGCGGCCCCCTCGATCGCCGGCTCGCCGGTCGCCGGCAGCAGCGACGCACCCTCGACGGCGTTGCTGGCCAGATAAGCATCGAGCGCCGCGTCGTCCTTCAGATACAGCTCCTGCTTGCCCTGCTTGATCTTGTACAGCGGCGGCAGGCCGATGTAGATGTGGCCGCGCTCGATTAGCTCCGGCATCTGCCGGTAGAAGAACGTCAGCAACAGGGTACGGATGTGCGAGCCGTCGACGTCGGCGTCGGTCATCAGGATGATGCGGTGGTAGCGCAGTTTGTCGGGGTTGTACTCATCCTTGCCGATGCCGGTGCCGAGCGCGGTGATCAAGGTGCCGACCTCGGCGCTGGCCAGCATGCGGTCGAAGCGCGCGCGCTCGACGTTGAGGATCTTGCCCTTCAGCGGCAGGATCGCCTGGGTCTTGCGGTTGCGGCCCTGCTTGGCGGAGCCGCCGGCGGAGTCACCCTCGACGAGGAACAGCTCGCGATACTGCGGGTCACGCTCGGAGCAGTCGGCGAGCTTTGCGGCCAGCCCCTCGTCGTCGCGCCCGCCCTTGCGCGTGAGCTCCCGCGCCTTGCGCGCGGCCTCGCGG
>JBOHYD010000129.1:0-3826 GCA_050737635.1 Luteimonas sp.
GCGTGGCCGGTGCGATCGGCGGCGGCGCAGGTGCGCTGCGCGGCCGGGCCTGCGCCGAACCTGGTCGTCATGCCCCCGAACGGGCGCTGGTAGATTTTGCCGTCGTCGGTGCGCGAAAACGGCACGCCCTGGTGCTCGAGCTCGATCACCGCAGGGATCGCCTCGCGGCACATGTATTCGATCGCATCCTGGTCGCCGAGCCAGTCGGAGCCTTTGATGGTGTCGTAGAAGTGATAGCGCCAGTCGTCCTCGCTCATATTGCCCAGCGCGGCGGAAATGCCGCCCTGGGCGGCGACGGTGTGCGAGCGCGTCGGGAACACCTTGGTGATGCAGGCGGTCTTCAAGCCCTTGTGGGCGAGGCCGAAAGTTGCGCGCAGACCGGCACCGCCGGCGCCGACGACGACCATGTCGTACTTGTGCTCGATGATCTTGTAAGCGGAAGTCATGGGCGATCCCTGGTTGCGCGCTCGAACGCGATCACGCCAGTCAGGGATCCCTCACCCCATCCCCGCTCCGCGCCCCGGCCCGCGCAGACGGCGCGGGCGCTCAATCGAACACGCGCCGGTGGCGCGCCAGCCGTGCAATCTCGCCTCAGCGGGAGAGGAGGCGTCGGTGCCATGCGGGAATGACTTCGAGAAGAAGACGAACGACTCATGTGTTGAAGGCTTCGGTGGCAATTCATTGGATGGCGATGCGCGCGATCGCATACAGCGACGCAAGCGCGCCGAACACGCAAGCGACGATGACCAGCAGTTGCAGAGTGATTTCGAGCGCACGGACGTGGATGTAATCCTCAATCACCACCTGCACGCCGAGCTTGGCGTGCCAAAACATCGCCAGCGAAAACAGCGCAAAGGCAATCGCGTTGAACGGCCGTGCCAGCGTCTGCTGCACGCTGACCAGATCGGCCCCGACAAACGACACCAGCGTGCCGATCAGCCACGGCACCAGCAGCACCAGCACGATCGCGGTGACCCGCTGCCACCAGAAATGCGCGGTGCCGGACTTGGCCGAGCCAAGGCCGCGCGCGCGCGCGATCGGCGTGCGCAGGTCGCGTGGCACAGGTGCAGGCCTGGAATGCAGGTCGCTCATGCGCCACCCCACAGCGCGAAGAACCAGATCAGCGCGGTCAGCACCACCGTCAAAGCGCCAACCGCGTAGCCGGAGCGATAGACCTCGGGGATCTCGAAGCCGATGCCGGCGTCCCAGAGCAGATGGCGGATGCCGTTGAACAGGTGATAGACCAGTGCCAGCGAAAACCCGAACAACACCAGCACGCCCAGCGGCGATGCGACACCGGCCGCGGCCGCTGCGTACGCCTCTCCGCCGGCGGCGACGGCGAGCACCCACCACGTCAATCCGAATGCGCCGACGACCAGAATGATGCCGCTGGCACGATGCGCGATCGACATCAGCATCGTGATCTGCCAGCGATAGATCTGCAGATGTGGAGACAGCGGACGTTGATTGGGCATCGCGGCGCGGTTCTCTTGGCTGAGCGGCGTGGCACCGCAGTGGCTTGGCGGCGTGGTGCCGGATGACGAACGCAGTGAGGACAGCAGTACTCGACGGACGGCGCGGCTCAGAAATCGATGCAGCGGCCGTTTTTTTCCCAGTCGCCGTAACGCGTCGGATCGGGGCCGTCACGGCCGCCGAACTCCTCGGGCAACGCCGGTTTTGATATGTCGTCCGGCCTAGTGTCAGTGGACGGCTCGGGAACCGGCTTGCTTTCGCCTATCATCGTCGAGTTTTGCACATTGCCTAGTGTAGGTGTCCACCCGTCCATGAACAAGCAAGCCCCGCAAAACGATGTGCCGTTCACGCTGCCCGATCAGCGCGTGATCGCGCTGCGCGGGCGCGATGCGCTGAAATTCGCGCAGGCGCAGTGGATGAACGATGTCGACGCGCTCGCCGACGGCCACTGGCAATGGAACGGCTGGCTGACGCCGAAGGGCCGCGTGATCGCGCTGTTCGCATTGCTGCGGTTCGATCGCGAAACGCTGTGGCTGGTCATGCCCGATACGATCGCCGACGACGTCGCGGCAGGTCTGCGACGCTTCGTGTTCCGCAGCAAGGTCGAGATCGGCGTGCGCGACGATCTGCGGGGAGTCGCTGCGTTCGCCACGCCCGTCGCCGCCTTAGGCAACCGTTTCGATGCCGCCGCCATCGACGGCATTGGCGGGTCGGTCGTCGAGCTCGACTTCAGCGCCGATGCCGGTAGCCGACGGCTATGCCTCGTCGACAGCGTTGCCACAACGAACGATGTCGCTGCCGACAACGACGGCGCAGCGCGCTGGAAAGCCTTCGATCTGCTGCATGGCCTGCCCCGCCTTGCACCGGCGCAGGCCGAAGCGTGGACACCGCAGCAGCTGTCGCTGCAGCGCCTGCGCGCGTTCAGCGTCACCAAAGGCTGCTATCCCGGTCAGGAAATTGTCGCGCGCACGTACTTTCTCGGTCAGGCCAAGCGCGGCCTCGCGCTGCTGCAGGCGAACGTGCCGGTCGATCCCGGCACCGATGTACTGAGCGGCGACCGTGCGATCGGTACCGTCGTATCCGCCGCAGCCGTGCCCGACGACGGTGAGTGGCGTCTGCTCGCGGTAATACCGATCGACACCACTGACGACGTGCCGCTGCGCGCGGGTGACAGTCGCCTCACCATCGCGACCATGCGCGGCGGTCTCGCCCGCTGAAAACCGCTCGCTGAAAGCCGCCTACCGGCCGGTCGTTTCGTGCCGAAAAGCCTCGTGCCAGAAAGCACCGCAAGCGGCATGCCGGGCTGTTACGCTACTGCCGGGGATGCTGCCCGGCCGTCATGTCATACACAGACCCGTGGCCGAGCGGTTTACACGATCCACGTCACTTCCACATCGACCCAGGGGGATCTAATAATGAAAGAATTATCTTTCGCGGCATCTGCCGCCTGTGCACTCGTGCTGTTCACACTGTCGGCTTGCTCCGCACAGACCGTCAAGTCGGCACCGGCCGAGCCGGCACCGCCAAAGACCGCGATGCCGTACACCGAAAAACTCTCCGCCGATGGCCTGTTCGCCTTTGGCAAGGCCAGCCTCGACGGCCTGAGCGCCGTAGGCCGCGCCGAACTCGACGCGCTCGCTACCAAGGTCGCCTCGCGCGGACCACCGACCGACGTCGTGCATGTGATCGGCCACAGCGACCGCATCGGCAACGACAAGGCCAACGTCGCATTGTCGCTAAAGCGCGCTCAGCGTGCGCGATTATCTCATCCAGCGCGGCGTGCCAGCCGACAAGATCACCGCGGTCGGTCGCGGCAGCGCCGAGCCGGTGGTGGAGTGCGGCAACGAGCGCAAACAGGCGCTGATCGATTGCCTGGTGCCGAACCGCCGCGTCGAGATCCGGGTAAGGCCAGCCGGCTGACGCGGGCGGCGCGGCGGTTTGCTGGCGGAGCACAGCACATTCCGCCAGCACTAACCGACCGCTCAAGCCCTAACATAAATCGCCTGGCCGATACTATGCATTCGCATCAGACCGCAAAAAGAAAGGCGTATGCATGACTATTGAGATCTGCCATTTTGGGATTCATGTTCATTCTTTGAGACGACTCCGGATGCGGGTTCGGTTATCTCGACAACCTCAGTTTCCTTGCGCCATAGCGCAGGCGAGCAACCATATCGAATCGCAACAAGAAGCGGCACGCCAGGACATCGCCCAGCGTACCCATTCCATTCATCGCCGCCTTGGGGCAACCGCTACCAAATGGCGGTCGATGGGCCACGGCGGCAATGCGACCGCAGGAATCACTCCCTACCGACCGTCTTCTTGGCGACCACCTTTTTGGCCGGCGCGGACG
>JBOHYD010000130.1:0-2186 GCA_050737635.1 Luteimonas sp.
GAGCACTTCCGGCTTACGCCGGGATGACGTTTCGGCAAAGCCGCTCGCGCTATGCGCGAGCGGGCCGAAACGTCACTTCGCGCCGACGAGTTTGACGTCGAAGACGACGGCTTGGTTCGGGCCGATCGGCGATTGCGGAGTGTTGCCATACGCCTGGGTCGGCGGCAGCACTACTTCCCAACGCGAGCCGGTCGGCATCTGGGTCAACGCTTCACGCAGGCCGACCAGCGGGATCTGGCTGAGCTTGACACTGACCGGACCGGCCGGCTGGCCCTGCTGCGGGGTGAAGGTATCGACAAAGGTCTGCCCGGTCGGCAGCGAACCCTTGTACTGGATCTGCACGTCGCTAGCTTGGGTCGGCTTGGCGCCGGTGCCGACTTCGACGATGCGGTATTGCACGCCGCTGGGCAGCGACGTGACACCGGCCTTGGTTTTGTTTTGGGCGAGGAACGCATCGCTCTTGGTCTTGTTCTCGGCCGAGGCCTTGTCGAACGCGATCTTGGCCTTGGCGACCTGGCGTTTTTGCATGTTCTCGACCGCGACCTTGAGCTGGTCGACCGGCACCGATGGTTCCTTCTTGTCATAGCCATCCTGCACGGCTTTGACGACGGCGGCGACGTCGATGGCTTCACCGCTTTCGACCAGATTGCGGCCGAGGTCGTAGCCGAGCGCATAGCTCAACTTGCCTTTCTCGGACGAGGTGTCTTGCGCCGAAGCGGTGCCGGCGGTCAGGGTCAATGCCGCCAGGGCGGCGGCAAGCAAACGCAACTTCATGCGGTACATCTCCGATGTGGTCGGTGTGTGGGTCCATCAAGCAATTGGGACGGTCGAGCCGCCCCAATAGGACGCGTTAGGATACCGGCCGCGGCGCATGAGCGCCACTGACCGTGCCTGTCCGACCCGCCGCGGTCGCGCAAGTTCCTGCCCGCTGCTCGCACAGCCCCCGCCCCATCAGAGTCCACTAATGACCGACTCGCTCCTGCAAATCACCGACCGCGACGCCGTTCGCGTGGTCGCCGTGCACCGGCCCGACAAGCTGAATGCGCTGAACGCAGCGACCCTGGATGCGCTGCACGACGCCTTCACCGCGGCCGCCACGGAGGCCTCGGTGCGCGTGGTGGTGCTGACCGGTAGCGGCCCGAAAGCCTTCGTCGCCGGTGCCGACATCGCCGAGATGGCGGCGCTGAGCCCGGTGCAGGCGCGCGATTTTTCGCAGCGCGGCCAGCGGATGATGCGCGGCATCGAGCGCATGCCGAAGCCGGTGATCGCGATGATCAACGGTTTCGCGCTCGGCGGCGGCCTCGAACTGGCGATGAGTTGCCACCTGCGGATCGCCGCGGACACCGCAAAGTTCGGCCAGCCGGAGGTGAATCTCGGTCTGATCCCCGGCTTCGGCGGCACCCAGCGGCTGCTGCGCCTGACTGGCCGCGCGGCGACCTTGGAGCTGTGCCTGACCGGCACGCCGATCGACGCCCAGCGCGCGCTGCAGCTGGGCATCGTCAATCGCGTGGTGCCTGCCGACGCGCTGCACGAGACGACAATGGCGCTCGCCGCGCAGCTCGCGGCCTCGGCACCGCTGGCGGTGCGCGGCATCCTCGACTGCGTCGATGCCGGCGCCGACGGCGGCATCGATGCCGCGCTGGCCTACGAGACCGCGCAGTTTGGGCTGGTGTTCTCCACCGCTGACAGCCGCGAAGGCACCGCTGCATTCCTCGAACGCCGCAAGCCGGCATTCGCCAACCGCTGACGGCAACGGCGAGTGTCGACCAGCGCGCACGACGCCGATCCTCCGGGCGGCGTCACCGACCCTTGCACGGCGTCCACGCCGCCATTGGCACACGTTTGCGTTGACGACGCGCAGGCGCGCGCGCTGATCGTCTGGGTCGACGCCAACGACATCGACGCCGCGATCGAACACGGGCTGATGCAGTTCGTGCCCTGCCCGGCCTGCGCGCACGCCGACCCCGGTTATCCGGGCATTGCCGCGCGACTCGACGCCGCGCGGTGCCGACTCGCCGATGCCTGGGCGGCACGCGAGCGCTACCGCGCACGACAGACACGCCTCGCCCAGCGCGCAACCGAGCACGCAGCAAGACGCACCGCACCGGCGCTGCCGACCGCGTCCGCCGCGGTCTCCAGACCGGCGCTGCCGCCGGCCGCCGCCGCCGCGCTGGCTCGCGCCAAGG
>JBOHYD010000131.1:0-5595 GCA_050737635.1 Luteimonas sp.
GTCGTCGATCATCCCGGGCAACAGCCGCCGTCCGGCGGCGTCGATCACCTGCTCGCGATCACGTGTCGACAGCCCGCTGCCGATCTCGGCAATGCGCCCGCGCGATACGCGCAGGTCGCCGTCGAACTCGCGGCCCTCGTTGACGAGGCGGGCGTTGACGATCAGCAGATCGGTCATGGTGTGGTGTCCTGAGGGTGGGAGTGTGCGGCCGGCGGCACCGGGTCGTGCCCGCCGGGATGTAGCGGATGGCAGCGCGCGATGCGGCGGATCGCCAGCCAGCCGCCGCGCCGCGCGCCGTGCCGGCCGATTGCCTGCATCGCGTACTCCGAACAGGTTGGCACAAACCGGCAGCGCGGCCCGAGCAACGGGCTCAGCCAACGCTTGTAACCACGCAGCAGGACGATAAGGAAGCGGTCGATCACGGTGTTTGGACGCTGTACCGCGCACACTCGCACGGTTGCCGCTGGTGGCCGGTCAGGGTATAACAGCGCGCTTTCCCGTCCAAGGGACCCATTCCCCCCCCGTTCCGGGGAGCAGAAGGATTGCACTACGTGGCAGTGAAGAAACCAGCGAAGAAGGCCCTCAAGACCGCCAAGGCGGTCAAGAAAGTTGCCAAGTCGGCGCCCGCGAAGACCGCCAAGGCGGTCAAGAAAGTCGCCAAGTCAGCGCCATCGAAGGCCGTTGCGAAGAAACCGGCAGCCAGACCCGTCGCGAAAAAGACGCCGGCGGCCAAGCCTGTCGCTAAGCGACCGGCCGGCAAACCGGCAGCGGCCAAAACCAAGGCCAAGGCCGTCAAGCCAGCGGCCAAGCCGGTCGCCAGAAAGGTCATAGCGGCCAAAGCTGTCGCAAAGACCTCGAGCAAGCCAATCGCGAAGACCGTCGCCAAGACGGCAGTGGTGGCGAAGAAGGCAGTGGTCGCGAAGAAGGCAGCGCCCGCCGCGGAGCCGACATCGGCCAAGCCGTCGGTCAAGCAGCCTGTTACGCCTGCGGCGAAGCCCGCTGCTGGCAAATCGGCGCCGGGCAAGTCCGAAGCGAAGGGCGCACCGACCGCCGCCAAGGCCCCGGCACGCTCGGCATTCGCACCGCGCCCGGTCGGCAAGGTCGCCGTGGCCGTCGTCGCCAAGCCCGCAGCGCCGGTGAGCAAGACTAGGTACAAGACCGTCGCCTACAAGACCGACAATGCCACCGGCCGGCCGATCGTGCCGCAGGGCTACAGGCCCGGCGTCGACGAGGAGTACATGAGCGCGCTGCAGGTCGAGTATTTTCGCCAGCGCCTGATCGGCTGGCGCGAGGATCTGGTCGAGGAATCCAAGCAGACGATCGAAAACCTCAAGGACGAGGTGCGCGACGTCGGTGACGAAGCCGAGCGCGCGACCCGCGAAACCGAAAACTCGCTCGAACTGCGCACCCGCGACCGGTACCGCAAGCTGATCGGCAAGATCGACAGCACGCTCAAGCGCGTGGATTCCGGCGAGTACGGTTACAGCGTCGACTCCGGCGAAGAAATCGGCCTCGAACGCCTCGAAGCCCGCCTCACCGCCGAGCGCACCATCGACGAGCAGGAGCGCTGGGAGCATCTGCAGAAGCAGATCGGCGATTGATCGCGGCCATCACGCTTGCACGCAACGCCACCAAGCCCCGCAACTGCGGGGCTTGGTGATTCTGGCGGACGCGGTTCTGGCAGGCTTACTCCAACTCGCGCAGATCCAGCCGCCGCAGCCTCGGCGCCTTCCACGCGGTGATGCCGACCACAGCGAGCGTCATGAAGCCTCCGACGACCACCGCCGGCACCAGGCCGATCAGGCGCGCCATCGTGCCGGCATAGAACGCGCCGAGCTCGTTGGACGAGCCGATGAACAAGCCATTGATCGACGACACCCGGCCGCGCATCGCGTCCGGTGTGGCCAACTGCATGATCGTCGAGCGCATCACCACCGACACACCGTCGCAGATCCCCGACAGCATCAGCAGGCCGACCGACAGCCAGAAACTGCGCGACAGTCCAAATGCGATCGTGCACAGCCCGAAACCGGCGACCGCAAACAGCAATGTGCGGCCGGCATGCTTCTGCAGCGGCCACCGCGCCAGCCACACGCCGACCAGGATCGAGCCCAGCGCCGGCGCGCCGCGCAGGATGCCGAGGCCTTCCGGGCCGTAGTGCAGGATGTCGTGGATGAACGCCGGCAGCATCGCTGCCGCACCGCCAAGCAGCACCGCAAACATGTCCAGGGCCATCGCGCCGAGCATGATCTGGTTGCCGAACACGAAGCGCAGGCCCTCGTGGATGCTCGCGAAGATCGGCGCGCGCTGCAGCACCGGCGGCGGTTCGGTCACGCGCAACACCAGCAATGCCGCGATCGCGCCCAGCGCCACCACCGAACCGGCGCCGTAGGCGACCGACTTGCCGGCCCAGCCGACCAATGCGCCGCCGAGCGCCGGGCCGATCACCAGTGCGGCTTGGAACGCCACGCTGCCGAGCCCGGCACCGCGCGTGAACTGCTCGCGCGGCAGCACCCGCGCAAACAGCGCGTTGTACACCGGCCCCAGGAATGCGCGCACGATGCCGGTGAGTGCAATGGCGGCATAGATCGGCCACACGCCGTGCACCGGCAGCCAGCCATTGGTGTAGACCACCAGCAGCGCCGGCGTCAGCGTCAATCCCACACACGCGGCGATGCCGAGCTTGCGGCGCGGCAGGTGGTCGACGAGGTAACCGGCGAACGGCGCGACGCAGAAGTACGGCAGCACCTCGGCCAGCCCGATCAGGCCGAGCGCGAACGGATCGCGGGTGATCTCGTAGACGTGCCAGCCGACAGTGACCGCGACCACCTGGTACGACAGCATCGTGCAGACGCGATAGACCATCAGCGCGATGAAGCCGTGGTTGCGCAGCGGCGAGGCGGGCGGATCGAGCGCGGCGACGGCGACGGCGTCGGCGTCGCTCACGACGCGCGCCGGGCGGCGTCGCGGATGAACGCGAGCAGGGCGGCGAGACCATTGTTGCGCGTCGGCGACAGGTGCTTGGCGAGGCCGATCGACGCGATGTAGTCGGCGTCGGTGGCGAGGATGTCGGCGGCGCTGCGGCCGGAGTACACGCGCAGCGCGAGATAGATCAGCCCGGACACGATCGCGGAATCGCTGGCCGCGGCGAAATCCAGTCGCGCGGCATCGCCGGACGGCACGATCCAGACCATCGACTGGCAGCCGTGCAGGCGGTGCTCTTGGGTTTTCAGATCATCCGCAATCCGCGGCAGCTTGCGGCCGAGGTCGATCAGGTACTGATAGCGCTCGGACCAATCGCCGAAGAACGCGAACTCCTCCTTGATCGCGGCCTGCGCGGCGGCGGGGGTGGGTTCGAGGGGGAAGGGGGTGTTGGTCATGAGTGGGGCGTGTGTTTTTGATAGGCATCATGAGCATGAGGCCGGTAGGAAACCCGACGCATCACCCGCGTTTCCAACGCACGCCCTGCGCGGTGTCCTCGAGCAGGATGCCTTCGACGGCGAGTTGGTCGCGGATGGCGTCGGAGGCCTTGAAATCGCGGGCGGCCTTGGCGGCGGCGCGTGCGTCGATCAGCGACTGGATGCGGGCGTCGTCGTCGTTGGATGCGCCGCGCGCGAACCAGGTCTCCGGCGATTGCTGCAGCAGACCGATCGCAAGACCGGCGCCGAGCAGCTGCGCCTTCAGCCGCGCACGCTCGTTGGTCGCTACCGCCCTGCGCGCCTCGCTGGCGATGCCGGCGAGTTCGGCGAGCGTCTGCGGGGTGTTGAGGTCGTCGTCGAGCGCCGCCTCGATGGTCGCGGGAATGTCCGCGACCGTGTCGACATCGTGCAGATCGCGCAGCGTGCCGTACAGCCGGTCCAGCGTGCGCACGCTTTGTTCGATCAGGCCCGGCGACCAGTCCAGTGGCTGCCGGTAGTGCGCGGACAGCAGCGCGAGGCGCAGGGCTTCGGGCGGGTGGGCGCGGACGAGGTCGTGGATGCGTTCGATGTTGCCGACCGACTTCGACATCTTGCTGCCGGCGAAGTTGAGCATGCCGTTGTGCAGCCAGACGCGTGCGAACGGTGCGCCGCCGTGCGCGCACTCGCTCTGCGCGATCTCGTTTTCGTGATGCGGAAACTGCAGGTCGACGCCGCCGGCGTGGATGTCGATGGTCGGCCCCAGGTGTGCGGCGGCCATCGCCGAGCATTCGATGTGCCAGCCCGGACGGCCGCGACCCCACGGCGACTCCCAGCCAGGCAGTTGGTCGCTCGACGGCTTCCACAGCACGAAATCGCCGGCATCGCGCTTGTACGGCGCGACCTCGATGCGCGCGCCGGCGAGCATGTCGTCGCGATCGCGCCGCGACAGCTTGCCGTAGCCGGCGAACGCGCCGACCGCGAACAGCACATGACCTTCGGCCGCATACGCATAGCCGCTGGCGATCAGACCATCGATCATGGTCACGATCGCGTCGATGTGATGGGTGGCCTCGGGTTCGAGATCTGGCGGCGCGACGCCGAGGGTGGCCATGTCCTCGCGATAGGCGGCCGTGAAGCGGTCGGTAATGGTGGTGATCGGCACGCCCTGGGCGTGTGCGGCGGCGTTGATTTTGTCGTCGATGTCGGTGATGTTGCGCGCGTAGCGCAGTGCGCCGTAGCGCCGCCGCAGCAGATCGGCGAGTACGCCAAACACCACCGGTCCGCGCGCGTTGCCGATGTGCACGTAGTTGTAGACCGTGGGGCCGCAGACATACATCGTCGGGCAATGCGGGTCGAGCGGTGCAAACGGTTCGCGTTGGCGGCTCAGGCTGTTATAGAGATGCAAGGGCATTGCGGCGGCGAGCGTGGAGTAGGGGGCAGTCTAATCGGTGGCGCATGGGCCACGACAGCGGAGATTCAGCCCGCGCCAATGGCGACCACCTACACTGCGATGCTGACCAATTTGACCGCCCCGCCTCGATGCATCGCAGCCACAGGCTTTCCACGATCGTCCTTGCGGCTGTCCTTGCGGTAGCGGTGGGGTCGCCGGTTGCGGCGCAAAACACGGTCATCCAGACCGAGAACGTGCGCGTCGAATACGCGCAGGTGCTGCGCGTGGAGGCGGTGTACCAGACGCTGCGCGCGACCAGCATGGTCGAGCGCTGCGAGCAGTCGACGCCCGTCGAACGCCAGGAGGAGGGGCCGCGACGCGGCATCGGTCGCGTCCTCGGCGCGGTCAAGGATGCGCTGACGCCGACATCGCAAGAAACCGGTGATGGCGACGGCGAGCAAGCGGCATCCACGCCGTCCAGCCCAAACTGCCGCATGGTGCCGGTCGATCGTGAATTCCGTCGTCCGATCGCCTATGACGTCGATTACGTGCACCATGGCATCAAGTACCGCTCGCGGCTGCCCTACGATCCCGGCAATCGGCTGCGCGTGCGCGTGTCGGTGACGCCGGTCGTGTTGGGCGGCAGCGGCCGTTGAGGCCGATGTCGATGCCAGGGCAACCGGGTGAACAAGTTACCGTAACTACCTGACAAATAAGCAGAGCTGTCATCCTCTTGCCTACTCTCATGGGGCTGCAGGCGGAGGACATCGATGGTGGAGGCAGAAGCGTTCGCGGAAACGGTGGTGT
>JBOHYD010000132.1:0-10039 GCA_050737635.1 Luteimonas sp.
GCCTGCAGCTCGAAGTTGAACTTGCGGCAGAAGCGCTTGCGCAGCGCCAGGCCCCAGGCGCGGTTGATGCGGCTGCCGAACGGCGTGTGGATGACCAACTGGGTGCCGCCGGATTCGTCGAAAAAGCGTTCCAGCACGATCCGGCGCTGGGTCGGCACGGTGCCGAGCGCGGCGTGGGTGCGGGCGAGATAGTCGACGATTTGCGATGCGGCATCGGGTGAGAGACCGACTTCGGCAGTGAGCCAGGTGTGTGCATCGGCGGACTCATCCGCGACAAGCCCGTCTTCCCGACCTCCTCCTTCGCGATGCGAAAGGCGAGGGGAAAGGCGCTCGTGCTCGCTCTTTTTTGCCAATGACCAAGGCGAGGGTTGCGGAAGGGTGATTTCCGAGCGAGGCCGATCCAGGTAGAAATCGTTGCTGGAGGCCAGACGCAACCGCGCCACCACTTCCTCGCGCAATCGCGACACGCCCGTCGACAATTCGTCCGTGCGCCCAGGCGCCTCGCCGATCCAGAACGGGATGTTCGGCGGCGCGCCCTGCGCGTCTTCCACCCGCAGGCGGCCCGGCTCGATGCGCAGGATTCGATAGCTCGTATTGCCGAGCTGGAATACGTCGCCGGCCAGGCTCTCGACCGCGAAATCCTCGTGCACGCTGCCGATGTTGATCGCCTGCGGCTCCATCACCACCGCGTAGTCGGCGGTGTCGGGGATCGTGCCGCCCGACATCACCGCGGTCATCCGCGCACCCTGCCGACCGCGCAGCTTGCGGTTGACGGCGTCGCGGTGCACCAGCCCCGCGCGCGCGCCGCGCCGCGTCGCGTAACCTTCCGCGAGCATCCGCACGACCGCATCAAACGTGTCGCGCGGCAGCCGCGCGTACGGCCACGCGCGGCACAGCCAGTCGTACAGCGCATCTTCGTCCCATTCGCGGCATGAAACCTCGGCGATAATCTGCTGCGCCAGCACGTCGAGCGGCGCGGGTGGGATCTTCAGCGCGTCGAGTTCGCCACGGCGCACGCAGTCGAGCAGTGCCGCGCATTCGACCAGGTCGTCGCGCGACTGCGGGAACAACCTGGCCTTCGGCACACCGCCGACCCGCATGCCCGGAACGGCCGGCGCGCTGCAGCAATGCCGCAATCGCACGCGGCGAACCGAGCTGACACACCAGATCGACGTCGCCGACGTCGATACCGAGTTCCAGCGACGCGGTCGCCACCAGCAGCCGCAATTCGCCGCGCTTGAGGCGCTGCTCGGCGTCGAGACGCAGCTCTTTCGCCAGGCTGCCGTGGTGTGCGGCCACCGTGTCCTTGCCGAGCAGTTCGCCCAGGTGCCGCGCCGCGCGCTCGGCCATGCGCCGGGTGTTGACGAACACCAGCGTGGTGCGATGCGCCTGCGCGAGTTCCGCGATCCGCGCGTACACCTGCGTCCATTGGTCGTTGCTGATCACCACCGACAGCGGCGTCGGCGGCAGTTCCAGCGCGAGATCGCGCTGTTTGGAGTAGCCAATATCCACGACCTCGCAATCGGCGACCATCTCGTCGATTGCGACGATGTCATCGGAGCCCGTACCGCACGGCACCGACTCCCCCTCTCCCCCCGGGAGAGGGATGGGGTGAGGGTGCCCACGATCGCCGCGCAGCAAATTCCCCACCCCATCCGGGAGAGGGACGGGGTGAGGGTGCTCACGATCGCCGCGCAGCAAATTCCCCACCCCATCCGGGAGAGGGATGGGGTGAGGGTGCTCACGATCGCCGCGCCCCAAATTCCCCGCCCCGACCAAAAACCGCGTGATTTCCGTGATCGGCTTCTGCGTCGCCGACACCCCGATCCGGATCAGCGCATGCCCGCACAGCGCCTCCAGCCGCTCCAGCGACAGCGCCAGGTGGCTGCCACGCTTGTTCGCCGCGAGCGCATGGATCTCGTCGACGATCACCGTGCGCACCGTCGCCAGCATCGCGCGGCCGGACTCCGAGCCCAGCAGCACGTACAGCGATTCCGGCGTGGTCACCAGGATGTGCGGCGGCTTGCGCCGCAGCGCGGCGCGTTCGGATTGCGGGGTGTCGCCGGTGCGCACCGCGGTGCGGATCTCGACGTCGGGCAGACCGAGCGCCGCGAGTTCGGCGCGGATGCCGGCCAGCGGCGCGTCGAGGTTGATGCGGATGTCGTTCGACAGCGCCTTCAGCGGCGACACGTAGACCACCGCGGTTTCGTCGCGCAGCCCGTCGGTGAGCCCTACACGCACCAGCGCGTCGATCGCAGCCATGAACGCGGTCAGGGTCTTGTCTTGCCCGAGCCGGTCGGTGCCGCGATCAGCGTGTGCCGGCCGCCGGCGATCGCCGGCCACGCCTGCACTTGCGCCTGCGTCGGCGCTGGGAATGCACCGCGGAACCAGGCGGCGACGGCGGGATGGAACAGATCGAGGGACATGGGAGGATAGTCGCGCCGCGCGCGGTGGCGTGGATGAATCGCGAAGTGCAGAACTTCATGCCAACCTACGCCGCAGCGATCTCAGCCGCTGAGACGCCGGCATCGCCACGGCGCTGCCGTGAGCTCAGTCCGGGTACAGCAGCACCGCGCGGCGTGCCTGGCGCCAAACGGCGTGATCGGCGGCGTCGGCGGCGATGATCTGCGCAATCGACATGTCCGAGCGGACCCGCGCCAGTACCGCCGGCGTGCCGGTGAGCCAGGTCAGGCCATCGCCATCGCGCAGCCACTCGAACTCCGGTAATGGCGATAGCGCTCGCAGCAGGGTGATGCCGAGGCGATACGGTTCGGCGCGATCGGCATCGGTGACCTCGACGCGCCAGCCTGCCGAGGCGATAGTCGAATACTTCGCTGCCGGGGCGGTGGCCGATGCCTGCGGCGTGAACCGGGTGGGCGTGAGACGAAATCCGCGGGCGTCAGGTGTCGGCGACTCGGTCGGCAGCCAAGGCGCGCCGAGGGTTAGAAACGGCGCAGCGCTGCCGCGGCCTTCGCTGACATTGGTCGCTTCCAGCAGGGCGGTGCCAGGATAGGCAAGGGCCGCCGACGCGCTGCGCAGGTTCGGCGACGGTGCCACCCAGGGTCGGCCGGTGTCGGTCCAGCTCATGGTGCGGGTCCAGCCCGCCATCGGGATGACGTCGAGCCGGGCCGTCGGTTCGCCGGCGGCGGCGCGGCGCGCGTTCTCCCAGCGCGCCATCTCGCCGAGCGTCAGCCCGTGCACCAGCGGGCCGGGCAGCCGGTTGACGGCGCTCGCTTTCACCTCGGCACGTGCTGCGGCGAGCGGGCCTTCGACGCGCGTGCCGCCGAGCGGATTCGGGCGGTCGAGCACGATCAGGGGGATCCCGGCTTCGGCCGCCGCATCGAGGCAGCCGAACAGGGTCGCGCCATAGGTGTAGAAGCGTACCCCGGCGTCTTGCAGGTCGAACACCAGGGCGTCGAGCCCGGCGAGATCGGCGGCGCGGGGACGGGCGCGCTCGCCGTACAGGCTCACCACCGGCAAACCGCTTTGCGGGTCGATGGCGTCCGCGACCGGCTCGCCCGCGGCTGTGGCCCCGGCGAGCCCGTGCTCGGGCGAGAACAGCCGCACCGGCGTATAGCCCGCCTCGCGCAACGCAACCACCGCAGGCGTGCCCGCCGCGGTCACCGACGCCGCGTGCGCCACCAGCCCCAGGCGCTTGCCGCGCAGCGACGGGACTTCTCCGGCCACGACCCGCTCCAGCCCGACTCGCACCGGCGGCTCGGCCAGGGCCGCGACCACGGCGTCTGCGACCGCCGGACGCACCGCGCGAATGAGGTTGTTGTCGCGCGTGGGATGCACGCGGTTGGTCAGCAGGATCACGAACAGTTCGCGCTGCGGGTCGATCCAGATCGAGGTGCCGGTAAAGCCGGTGTGGCCGAAGGCGTCATCCGAGAACAGGCTGCCGGCCGAGGATCCGCTCGGCGAGCGGGTATCCCAGCCCAGGGCGCGGCTCGAACCGGGCACGAGGTCGGCGCGGCGGGTGAATAGCGCCACGGTGTCGCGCGAGACGATCCGCCGGTGTTCGAGCACACCGCCGTTGAGCAGCATCTGCGCGAAGCGCGCCAGATCCCCGGCGGTCGAAAACAGGCCGGCATGCGGTGCCACCCCCCCGAGGGCGAAGGCGTTTTCGTCATGCACCTCGCCGTGCACCAGGCGGCCGCGCCAGGCGTCGCGCTCGGTGGGGGCGATGCGCGCCAGCAGTTCCGGCGATGGGCGCTTGGGGAAGAACTGCGTTTGCGGCATCTCCAGCGGCGTGAACACCTGCTCGGCCATGAAGGTGTCGAGCGGCACCCCGGCGACCCGCTCCAGGATCTCTCCGAGCACGATCACACCGAGATCGCTGTACCGGGTTTCGGTGCCGGGCGCGTACGCCAGCGGCAGCGCCTGGATCCGTTCGAGGTACGCCGCCCGCCCCGAGATCTCCTTGAACAGCGGGGCCACCGCGGCCAGGCCCGCGGTATGGGCCAGCAGCTGGCGAACGCTGACCTTGGCTTTGTCCGACGCCAGCCCCGGCGCATCCACGAATCCGGGCAGGAACGACACCACTGGCGCGTCGAGATCGAGCCGATCCTGATCGACCATCATCATTGCCATGGTCGTGGTGGCGACCACCTTGGTCAGGCTGGCGAGATCATAGAGGGTGTCGGCGCTGACCGCGGGCGCGTCGGCGTCGTAGGACTGGCGGCCGAACGGCCGCAGCATCGCCAGCTTGCCGGCGCGGCCGACGGCGATCACACCGCCGGGAAACGCGCCCTGCTCGCGAAAGCGTTCGAGGACGCGCATCACATCGTCGAGACCTTGCGGCCGGAAACCGGCTTCGGCCGCCCCGGCAGGGCTGGAGGAGACCGGCACCAGCCCGAGCCGACGCCGGGGAACAACCAGCCCCTCGCCGACCTTAGCCACGCCGGGGATGGTCACCGGCAAACGCCCTTCGATCGGGCGCTCGCCGAACAAGGCCTGAGCCGCCGCGCGTTGGTTTGCCGACCACGGCCCCCATGCGCACAGCACGGCCGACACCTGCGGCAACTGCGCAGCGACATACGGGCTGCCGAACGCGATCGCCACCGTCGGCACGCCCGATTGGCCGAGCGCGTTCAGCAGCTCCGTCTGGCTGGGGCCCATCCCGGTCCCGGCGCGCGTGGAGGCGGCGCGCACGTGCAAGGACACCAGGACATGGCTAAACGCGCCAGCGTCCGCCACCAGCGCATCGCGCACCTGCGTCGACACGCTGGAGGCGATGCGTCGCGTTTGCCGGGGAATCCGCCGCTGGTCGAGCTCGGCGTCGAACGGCGCGGCAAGGTTGTCGCCGGCAGCATCGTTCGCCACCACCAGATGCAGGATGCGCAGTGGCCGCTCGACCGCGAGCGGGACCAAGTCCGCGGTATTGCGCACCAGGGTCATCGCCCGGCTGGCGATGTCGTCGGCGCGCGCCTGGTCTTGGCTGCGGCCCACGGCGGCGCGAGCGGTTGCGGCGTCGACCAAGCGTTGGCGATGCAGGCCCATCCGCGCCTTGGCGGCGAGCACGCGCAACACCGCCTGGTCCAGGCGCGCGGCGGACAACTGCCCCTCACGCACCGCACGCGCGATCGACTGCGCGGCGACCCGCGGGTCCGGCGGCATCAGCAGGACGTCGGCACCGGCGGCGAGCGCGCGCACCGCGGCTGCACCCATCCATGCGTCACCGACGCCGCGCATGTCCATCGCGTCGGTCACCGCCAAGCCGTGGAAGGCCAACTCGTCGCGCAGCAGCGTCGTGGTCAGGCGGCGCGACAACGTCGCCGGCGCTAGGCTCGGATCGATCGCCGGCACTTGCAGGTGGCCGAGCATCACCGAGTCGACGCCGGCAGCGATCGCAGCGCGAAACGGCACCAGCTCGACGCGATCCAGGCGCGGGCGGTCGCTGGCGATCAATGGCAGGCCGTGATGGCTGTCGACGGCGGTGTCGCCGTGACCGGGAAAGTGCTTGGCCGAGGTCAGCACCGGCGGATTCGCGGTGCGCGCACCCTCGACGAAGGCCGCGACCAGGGCCGCAACCCGCTCGGGCTCCTCGCCGAAGGCGCGCGTACCGATCACCGGATTGGCGGGATTGTCATTGACGTCGGCGACCGGGGCGAGCGCCCAATGCACGCCCAATGCGCGGGATTCGCGCGCGGTGAGCTCGCCTGCAAAACGCGCCGCCGCTTCGCCCCCCGAGGCCAGCGCTCCGATCGCCATCGTGCCGGGCAGCTCTACGGAGCCTTCATCGATACGGAAGGCGACGCTGCGTTCGAAGTCGCCCGACACCAGCAGCGGGATCGCGGCGGCGGTCTGCAGATGGTTGAGGTAAGGCACCACGGTATCGAGCTCGGAACTCGACAGCACCAGGCCGCCGACGCCCAACTCGCGCACCTCGCTGAGCACTTGCCGGGTCTCCACCGAATCCAGCGGCCGCGGCCGCGCCAGGGTCTTGACGAACAAGATCTGCGCGGCCTTGCGATCGAGATCCAGACTGGCGAAGGTGGCCTCGACCCAGCGCCGGTCGGCGGCGGCAAGCGTCGAGAGGACAGCGGACGGTTCGGACGAGGTTCGCGTCGGGGTGTGGTCCGCGCTTTGGGCTGGCGTCGTCCGGCCCGCGGTGATGCCGATGACCAGCAGGATGACGAGGGTAGCGATCGTGCCGCCGACGCGTTTGCCGGTCGCGATCACGGTGCGGGCGGCAGCGTGTGTAGTTTTCATGGTGGCGTCGGAGCATGGGCCGCGGGCGCAGCAAGTCGCGTGGTGTTCATGCCAGGAGACTAGCCGATCGCGCCGGTTGCGAGAATACGCAGGCAAGGCCGTGCGATCGAATCGCGCGATTTCGACCGATGCCGGAGTGGTGTGACAAACTCGCAGCGACGCTAGTCGGCATGCGTTGCGACTGCCGAAGGTCTCATCCGCTCAACCCGATGGTCAACCCACTGCGATTGACCGACACTGCTGCCATGAGGACTGAGGGCATGAATCACGTGGTCAAGCATCTTTGCCGGTGGGCGCTGGCGGCGGCGTTGGCAACGCTTGCCGCCTGTGCCGGGTTGAACACCGCCGCCGCGCCGTCGACAAGCCTGCTCGACCTGCTCGCTATCCGGCCATCGGCGGAGTCCGTCGACTTCGTCAACCACAAAACCCAGTTCCAGCTCCACAGCCTAGTCACCGAACAGCGCCATCCACGCACCTGGGATCTGGGCGATCGCGTCCGCCAGGACATTCCCGGCGGTCTCGAGAGGCTGTTCGCGGTCGACGAGGACATCAGCGCACGACTGAAGACGATCCCCGGCGACAAGCTGCAAACATTGTCGAGCGCGATCGAACGTGCGCTGCTGGAGCAGCGCAAGATCTACGTGTACGGGACCGGCGCGACCGGGCGACTCGCCAAGGAGATGGAGAGCACCTTCTGGCGGCCGTTCTGGCGCGCCGCGCTTGCCGATACCGCGATCGCGGCCAAGCTGGCGTCGCGTCTTCCGCAAGTCGAGTCCGCGCTGATCGGCGAGATGACCGGTGCCGATCGCGCCCTGATCAGCTCGCTGGAGGGCTTCGAAGACCTGCAGTTGATCGGGCGCCTGCAGATGGCCGGTCACGGCATCGGCAAGGGCGATCTGGTCATCGCGGTCACCGAGGGCGGCGAAACTTCCGCCGTCATCGGCACGGTCCTCGGCGCGCATGCGCAATGGCAGCAGGCCCCGGACTACGACCCCGCCGAGGCGCGCAAGCACCTGTTCTTTCTCTACAACAATCCCGACGACGTGCTGCTGCCGTTCGACCGCAGCCGTGCCGTCATCGAACAGGACGGCATCACCAAGATCAATCTGACCACCGGGCCACAGGCCGTCACCGGCTCGACCCGGATGCAGGCGACGACCATCGAAACCTGGGTCGTCGCCCATGCGCTCCAGGATGCCGTTGGCCGCGTACTCAGGGGATTTCTCACCCCCAGGGAGATGGCGCGACTCGGTTTTGAGGATGAGGTATCGCTACAGCAGCGACTGGCCGCATTCCCTTCCGTGCTGTCCGCAGTCAAGGCAACCATCCCCGAGCTAGCCAAGCTCACCCAACTTGAATCCGACCGCTACGCTGCCGGTCATTTCTCGACCTACTTCGCCGACCGCGGCCTGATTACGGTGTTCATCGACAGCACCGAGCGCAGCCCGACGTTTCGCCTATTCCCGCTGGATACGGTCAACGAGCCGCAGCGCAAGGCCTGGATCCAGGTCTGGACCGCTGCCGGCGATGTCAGCGAGGCGTGGCAGAAGATGCTCGGCCGACCGTTCAAGGGGCTGCGCGCGGAGGATTACCGTGGGCCCTTCTCGAGCCAGATCGACGATGCCTATCTGCGCAAGGCGGCGCTCGACAGCCTGACCCGGGCGGGCGACGAGCAGCAGGCGCTGTACGACTTCTCGTTTTCCGATGCCAGTCTTCGCCGCTCCGGGCCAAAGCCGGGGGATATGGGCGTGCTGATCGCGATCGACGACGAGGCGGCACAGCTTGCGGATCGGACCTCCAGCTTCGGCCGTTTCGGCGCGCTGTTCGAGCAGCGGGGCGCCCGGCTGGGGCTGATTCTCGTCGGCGGTGGCGTCGAGCCTGCCTGGCAAAGCGCCGGCACGCCGCTGGTCCATGTCCGGGTGGACGATAGCAATGACCCGTTCCGCGTCGATCAACAGGTCGCGCTGAAGATGCTGCTCAATGCGCACTCCACCGCGGTCATGGCGCGGCTCGGCAAGGTCGTGGGCAACACCATGACCCATGTCAGCCCCAGCAACCTCAAACTCATCGGGCGCGCGACCTATCTGATCCAGTTGCACGTCAACGACGTGCTCGCCGGCGCGGATTGGGTGCAACGGCACGGCCAACGCGAGCCGATCACCTATGCGCAGGCCAATGCCGTCCTGTTCGATACGATTCCTTACGTCAGAGAGAAGAAAGCCGCAGGCGATCAGACCGCGACGGAAGTCTCCCTGGCGGTCGTGCGCATCCTCGAATCGCTGCGCTTGCAGCGAAACATCTCACCCGATCAGGCCCTCGCACTGCTGAAGGCAGGCCAATTGCAGGGATATCTGGCGGCGGTAAAGGCGAATCATTGAGCACTTACTCACGTTCCAGCGCCTTGACCCGTGCCTGCTCCTCGCTGTTGGGGCCAGGCCACAGACCGCGAGCACGCTCTGCCTGAGGCACCAGTTGCACGGCGTCTGCGACGCATAACCGATCTTGGCGGCGTAATCGAACCGATCGCCGCCCACGGCGAGGCACGCTCGCCCTGGTGCACCAGCGCCATCCGAATGGCTCGCTCGCTCACTTCCCGGGAATACTTGTTGGGCTTCTTCATCGCTCCATCCTCTCAAGAGTTGGAGCCTCCGGAAAAGTCGGGGCGGTTCACAGCAACTCTTGCGCATAAACATGACTGTGGCCGAAGATGTTTTCGGCCACAGTCCTATGGGGCGCTGGGCAGATTAAACCGCGATAAGATGCGGCCCCGGAAATCTGTACGGTACGATAAGCGGTATCTCTGCGCGCTGAGGCGATGGTACGTGTCCTGATCCTGTAGGGTGGAGCAAGCTCCACGCTACAAGGAGCGGCGGATTCGCGGCCGCTCGCTGCGGGCGGTTTGCCGGATCACGACTTGGTCGGGCCTTCCCTCACCCTGCCTCAAAACCTGAAACGCCAGTGGGCGAAATAGCGGCGGCCGTTGCGGGTGAACGACAGCGGCCGGTCGTCGCTGCCGGCGTAGCGGTACTGGGTTTCGTCGAGCAGGTTCAGTCCTTCGAGGCTGAACTCGATGTTTTTGCTGATCTTGAAGCCGAGGCTGGCATCGAGCTGGGCGTAGGGGGCGTTGGTCGTCGCTACGCCGTCGAGACCGATCGCGCGGAAATACGTGTCACGCCAACTATAGGTGAGGCGGGCGCTGAACAGGTCGTTTTCGTAATAGGGGGTGAAATTGACCGTGTGCCGGGAGTTGAACGGCACTTCCAGGCCGTCGTCGGTGCCGCCATTGGAATAAGTGTAATTGGCCTGCAGGCCGAAACCGTTGTTC
>JBOHYD010000133.1:0-4911 GCA_050737635.1 Luteimonas sp.
GCGCGGCGCTGGGTACGGGCGGCGCGACCGACGCCTACGGCACCGGCGCGGCGGTGCAGGTGGTGCAGGCGTTCGAGCGCCGGATCGCCGAGGAATCCGCATACACCGAGCGCGGCTGGCTGGTGAACTCCGATGAGCTCAACGGCCTGGACTTCGATGCCGCCTTCGACGCACTCGCTACGGGATTCGAAGCCGACGGCCGCGGCGAGCGCCGCGTCAATTTCCGTCTGCGCGACTGGGGCGTCAGCCGCCAGCGCTACTGGGGCTGTCCGATCCCGGTGATCTACTGCGCGCAATGCGGTGCGGTGCCGGTGCCCGAGGACCAGCTGCCGGTATTGCTGCCGGAGGATGTCGCCGATGCGTTTTCGGTGGCCGGCGTGGTGCAGTCGCCGATCAAGTCCGACCCCGAATGGCGCAAGACCGCGTGCCCAACCTGCGGCGGCCCGGCCGAGCGCGAGACCGACACCTTCGACACCTTCATGGAGTCGAGCTGGTACTACGCGCGCTACACGTCGGTAAAAGCGGGCTCGCCCGGCGCGGCGGACATGGTCGACGCGCGCGCCGACTATTGGACGCCGGTCGACCAGTACATCGGCGGCATCGAGCACGCGATCCTGCACCTGCTGTATTTCCGTTTCTTCCACAAGCTGATGCGCGACGAGGGCTTGCTGCACAGCGACGAGCCGGCGACCAACCTGCTCACCCAGGGCATGGTCATCGCCGACACCTTTTACCGGCAGGCGGCAGACGGCAAGCGCGAGTGGATCAATCCTGCCGATGTCGTGATCGTCCGCGACGAGCGCGGCCGCGCGACCAGCGCGGCGCTGCGCAGCGATGGCCAGCCGGTGCAGGTCGGCGGTGCCGAGAAGATGTCGAAGTCGAAGAACAACGGCGTCGATCCGCAGGCGCTGATCGACCGCTACGGTGCCGATACCGTGCGGTTGTTCGCGATGTTTGCCGCGCCGCCGGAGCAGTCGCTGGAATGGAGCGATGCCGGCGTTGAAGGTATGTCGCGGTTTTTGCGGCGGTTCTGGCGCGAGGTGCAGGCGCACGTCGCGCAGCCCGATCACCCCGACGTGGATGCCGCGGCGCTCAATCCGGCCCAGAAAACCCTGCGTCGCCAGCTCCACGAGACCATCCAGAAAGTCGGCGACGACTACGGCCGCCGGCACAGCTTCAACACCGCGATCGCGGCGCTGATGGAACTGCTCAACCACCTCGCCAGGTTCACCGACAGCAGCGACCAGGGCCGCGCGGTGCGTCACGAGGCGCTGCAGGCGATGGTGCTGCTGCTCAATCCGGTCACCCCGCACGTCTGCCATGCGCTGTGGCAGGCGCTCGGACACGGCGAAGCACTGGTCGAGGACGTCGCGTTCCCGGTCCACGACCCCGCCGCGCTGGCGCGCGAGGCGATGACGCTTGCGGTGCAGGTCAACGGCAAACTGCGCGGCACCATCGACATCGCGATCGGCACGCCGCGCGAGGCGATCGAGGCCGCCGCGCTGAGCGAGCCGCACGTCGCCAAGTTCATCGACGGCCTGAGCGTGCGCAAGGTGATCGTGGTGCCGGGCAAGATCGTCAATCTGGTCGTCGGCTGAGCGCATGCCTGCGCGTGACGCCCTTGCCGCTCCATCCCGCCTCGTCCAGACTGCGCGCATGATCCGACTCCTGCTGACCATCGTCCTCGCGCTCGCCGTCACCGCCTGCGGCTTCCACTTGCGCAACACGCTGAGCCTGCCAGCCGAAATCGGCCCGGTGCGGGTGATCGCGCCGGACCCGTACAGCGCGATCGCCGAGTCGCTGGCGCAGGCGCTGGAGCGCGCCGGTGCGACGCCGGCCGCGGCCGATGCCCAGACCGGCGTGTCGACGCTGCAGGTGGTCTCCGAACGCTGGGCGACCACGCCGCTGGCGCTCGACCAGTTCGGCCGCGCGCAGGAATTCACGCTGCGCTATGCGGTGGTGTTCACGCTGCGTCGTGGCGACGGCGCGGTGCTGGTGCCGCAGCAGGTGATCGAACTGTCGCGCGATTACGTTGCGCCGCCGACCGACTCGATCGGTCAGGCCAGCGAGAGCGAATTGCTCGCCCGCGAACTGCGCCGCGAAATGACCGCGTCGGTACTGCGCCGGATCGACGCGGTGTCGCGCGCGCCGGGTGCCGCTGCGGCGCCCTAAGCGCAGCGCTCCCCGCGTCGCCATCGAGCCGCGTCGCCATGGAACTCACGCCCGAACGCCTCGACACCCAGCTCGCCGCCGAACCGTTGCGGCCGGTCTATCTGATCGCCGGCCCCGAGCCGTTGCGCGTGCTCGAGGCCGCCGATGCGGTGCGCGCGGCGGCGCGCGCGGCCGGGTTTGCCGAACGCGAGGTGTTTGAGCCCGACGGCCGCGACATCGACTGGGACGCGGTGTCGGCGACCTTCAACGCGCCGAGCCTGTTTGCCGCCAGACGCATCGTCGAGCTGCGGCTGCCGACCACCAAGCCCGGCAAGAGCGGCGGCGAGGCGATCGCCGACTTCTGCGCGCGGCCGCCCAGCGACGTCCTGCTGCTGATCACCGGCGGCGAATGGAGTCGGCAGCACGGCGGCAAGTGGGCCGACGCGATCGCGCGCACCGGCCACATCGTCGTCGCGCAGGCGATCAGGCCGCACGAGCTCACCGGCTGGATCGAGACCCGCCTGCGCAGCCGCGGCGTGCGCGCCGATCGCGAGGCGGTGCAGCGGCTGGTCGAGCGCGTCGAGGGCAACCTGCTCGCCGCCGCGCAGGAGATCGACAAACTCGTGCTGCTCGCCGACGGTCAAACCCTCGACGCCGCGCGCATGGAGGCGTTGGTCGCCGATGCCGCGCGTTTCGACGTGTTCCGGCTGATCGACGCGGCGATGAACGGGCAAGGCGCCCAGGTGTCGCGGATGCTCGCCGGCCTGCGCGCCGAGGGCGAGGCGGTGCCGGCGCTGATGGGCATGGTCGTGATGGAGTTGCAGCGCGCCACCGCGCTGGCCCGCGCGCAGGCGCGCGGCGGCAATCTGGCCGCCGAGTTCAAGGCGCGGCAGGTCTGGGATTCCAAGCAGGCGGTGTATCGCCGCGCATTGCAGCGCCACAGCGCGCCGCGCTGGGAGCGCTTTGTCGTCGCGGCCGGCCGCGTCGATCGCATCAGCAAGGGCCGCGCGCCCGGCGATGCCTGGCAGGTGCTCGAACGCCTGCTGCTGTCGGTGTCCGACGCCCGGGCGCTGCCGATGCTCGGTGTGTCGTGATCGCTCGATGCCGTTTCCTTCTCCCTCCGGGAGAAGGTGCCCGCAGGGCGGATGAGGGCAGGGGGCTGACGATGACCACGACGCGCGGCGGTGCCGCCGCTTTACTGTCAGCTTGCGCTGTGCGATGACGTTGCAGCTGTTCTACGGCGGCACCTTCGATCCGGTCCATTTTGGCCACCTGGCGATCGCGCGCGCCGCGCACGCGGCGCTGCACTGCAGCGTACGGCTGATGCCGACCGCCGATCCGCCGCACCGTGCACCGCCCGGGGCCGATGCCGCGCAGCGCGCGGCGATGCTCGATCTCGCGATCGCCGGCGAGCATGGATTGTGCGTCGACCGCCGCGAGCTCGACCGCGGCGGCCGCAGCTACACCATCGACACGCTGCACGCGCTGCGTGCGGAGTTGGGTGCGACTGCGCCGCTGGCGTTGCTGGTCGGCGCCGACAGCTTCCTCGGCCTGCCGAGCTGGAAGCACTGGCGGCAGCTGTTCGAGCTCACGCATTTTGTGGTCGCCGAGCGTCCGGGCAGCCCGATCGATCATGCGCTGCCCACGGCGCTGGCAGACGCCGCCGCGGGCCGCTGGAGCGATCACGTCGATGCGCTCGCCGCGACACCGGCCGGCGCTCTGCTGCGCCTGCAGCAGCCGCTGCACGCGGTTTCCGCCAGCGACGTGCGCCGCCGAATCGCCGACGACCGGGATTGGCGATCGCTGTTGACGGCCCCAGTCGCCGACTACATCGCCGCCAACCGGCTGTACCGGAAACAGCCAGGTCATCCCGAGCGCCTATAATCGCAAGCCGCCTCCGTCCAGAGCCACGATCCCTTGACCAGCACCGCGCAAGTCATCAAGACCCGAATCCCCGATCCGCCGCCGCCGGTGGACGTGCTGCTCAAATCGGTCCACGGCGCGATCGAGGACCTCAAAGCCAAGGACATCGTCGAAATCGACGTGCGCGGCAAGACCAGCGTCTGCGACTACATGGTGGTCGCCTCGGGCACCTCGTCGCGGCACGTCAAGTCGATCGCCGACGAGGTGGTGCGCGCCGCAAAGCAACTCGATTGCCAGCCGCTCGGCGTCGAGGGCGAACGCGAGGCCGAATGGGTGCTGGTCGACCTCGGCGATGTCGTCGTCCACGTCATGCTGCCGCGCGTGCGCGAGTTTTACGCGCTCGAGCGCCTATGGACGGTCGGCGACCAGCCGCCGGAAAGCGACGACGGCAACGGCAACGGCGATGACTGGGCCGACGACGGTCGCAACGCACGGCGCTGATCCGCAACGCGATCCGGTGGCGGCGGGCGTTTGACGGTGAGCGCATCGGCCGCCATGCGATCCGACAGCCCTCGATGAAGGCGCGCCTGATCGCCGTCGGCGACCGCGCACCGGCCTGGGTGGCCCAGGGATTCGCCGATTATCAGCAGCGGCTGTCGCACGTGTTGCCGCTGGAACTGATCGAAATCCCACCGGGTCTGCGCGGCCCGAGCCGCAACGCAGCGCGCGCGGTGCTGGATGAGGGCGCGCGCGTGCTGGCGGCGCTGCCGAAGCAGGCGCAGGTAGTCGCCCTCGACGGCGGCGGTCGCGCGGGTTCACCCCCGTTATCACGGACACTTACGAGAAGGCCGATTGAGGCCCTGAGGAGTGTTCATGTCGAAGCGAAGGAAGTTCAGT
>JBOHYD010000134.1:0-4590 GCA_050737635.1 Luteimonas sp.
GCAGCGGGGCAGGGCGCATCGCCAGCACTTCCGGCGTACCGCCGCCGCCCCAGCCGCGCAGGTCGAACAGCACGTCGATGCCGGCGACGCGGATGCGTTGCGCGATCGCGCGGTGCGGCTGCTGCGCGACGTCGTGCAGGCTGTGCGCGGCGGCGCGCAGGCGCTGGCCGATCGCGCTGCCGTCGTCGGCATTGAGCGCAAACAGGTGGACCGCGATGTCGGTGCGCTTGGCGAGCGCCTCGAACAGCGCGACGGTCAGCAGGCCGGTCGGATGCGCACCGAAGCCGTTGGACAGGAAGCCGACGCGCAGCGTGGCGATCGGCGAGGCCGCTCCCGCAACGGCCGCGGCCTGGCGGCTTTTATCGTTGGCTCGATCCGGCAGCGCTTGCACCGCCGCCAGCATCCGCGCGCGCAGGCGTGCGCACTGCAGCTGCTCGGCCGGTGTCGAATCCTCGCTGAGGAATGCAAACGGTTCGATCGACGCCTGGCCGCGCCGCACGCTGTCGCGCACCTGTGCCGACAGCGCATCGAGGTCGCGCCAGTCGCACAGCTTGCGTCGCCACGCCAGCAGATAGGCGGCGATCTGCGGCTCGTGCGGGGCGAGGGCGTGGGCGCGCGCATAGGCGTCGCTGGCGGCTTCGGCTTGGCCAGCATCTTCGAGCGCATGACCGAGCCACACCGCGATGCCCGGATGCCGCGGCGCGGCGCGCAATGCCGCCTGCAGGCTGGCGACCGCGTCGTCGCGACGGCCGAGCATCGACTGCGCGCGGCCGAGTCGCGCGAGCGCCTCGGGATGGCCGGGTGCCAGCGTCAGCGCACGCCGCGCGGCTTGCTCGCCGGCGTGCGCGTCGCCGGTGTCGAGTTCGGCTTCGGCCAGCACGATCCACGCGAGCGCATCGCTGGGCGCGTCGCGCGCGGCGCGCCGTGCGTGCTCGCGCGGATCGTTTGCGGTCATCGCCGCGGCATCCGCTCAGCTGTGCAGTGTCAGCTGGAAGCGCCGCGCGTCATCGCAAGGCTGCCAGCCGAGCGCGCGATACAGCGCCTGCGCCGCGGCGTTGTCCGGCGCGGTCTCGAGTTCGAGCCGCAGCGCGCCGTCGCTGCGCGCGTAATCCGTGGCCGCTCGCAGCAGCGCCGCGGCCACGCCGCCGCGGCGCGCGTCGGCGGCAACGTACAGGTCATTGAGGATCCACACCCGGGCCATGCGCAGCGACGAGAACATCGGGTAGAGCTGGGTGAAGCCAGTCGCGCTGCCGTCGTCGCGCTCGGCGATACAGATCACCGACTGCGCATGCTGCAGTCGCGCGGCGAGGAATGCGCGCGCGGCCGCAGGATCGGACGGCTGCGCGTAGAACACGCGATAGCCATCGAACAGCGCGGCGAGGGCGTTGAGATCGTCGGATGTGGCGCGGCGGATGTGGGATGTCATCGGTTAATGGCCGTAGTCGAGGGGGAGGGCGTCCGGTGTTGTCACTGTAGGAGCGCCCCATGGGCGCGATGCTCTTCGGTCACATCACCAAGAGCATCGCGCCCATGGGGCGCTCCTACAAGACCATTGCTGTTATGGGAGCGGCGATCGCCGCGACGAGGCGTTCCCGATAGAGCCGGTCGCGGCCATCGCGCGGCTTGTTGTTCTTGCCGCGAACGGTATGGCCCGCATCGGCTGGCATGGCTGGTCATTGTCCGGCGAACGTGCCGCATCATGCGGCGCTCGTCAGCCGCGCCAGCTCGTCGGCCTGGTGCTCCTGCGACAGCCGTGCGACCAGCGGGTCGAGCGCGCCTTCGAGCACGTTGGGCAGGTCGTACAGGGTGAGGCCGTCGACGCGGTGGTCGGTGATGCGGCCCTGCGGATAGTTGTAGGTGCGGATGCGCTGGCTGCGGTCGCCGCTGCCGACCTGCAGCTTGCGGATTTCGGCGGTCGCGGCGGCCTGTTTGTCGGCTTCGGCCGCGACCAGCATCGCCTTCAGCCGCTTCATCGCCTTGTCGCGGTTGGCGTGCTGCGAGCGTTCGGTCTGCGACTCGACGACGATGCCGCTGGGGGCATGGGTGATGCGGATCGCGGAGTCGGTCTTGTTGACGTGCTGGCCGCCGGCGCCGGACGAGCGAACGGTGTCGACGCGCAGGTCGGCGGGATTGATCTCGATGGGTGCGGAGTCTTCGGCGATCGGGATGATCGCGACCGTCGCGGCCGAGGTGTGGATGCGGCCCTGCGATTCGGTTTCGGGCACGCGTTGCACGCGGTGGGTGCCGGATTCGAACTTCAGGTGCGCGTACGCGCCGCGGCCCTCAACGCGGGCGATGACTTCACGAAAACCGCCGTGCTCGCCGCTGCTCGCTGATTCGATCTCGACGCGCCAGCCCTGGCGCTCGGCGTAGCGTGCGTACATGCGGAACAGGTCGCCGGCAAAGATCGCCGCCTCGTCGCCGCCGGTGCCGGCGCGGACTTCCAGATACAGGTCGCCGTCGTCGCGGGCGTCGCGCGGCACCAGCAGGGCCATCAGCGCGCCGTCGAGCTGTTCGAGCCGTGCGGTCACCGCGGCGACTTCCTCGTCGGCCATCTCGCGCAGTTCGGCATCGTCGCGCATCGCTTCGGCGGCGGCGAGATCGGCGCGCGCGCGCGCGTCGTCGCTCAGCGCGACCGCGACCGGCTCAAGCTGCGCGAACTCGCGCGAATACGCGCGGAAGCGGTCCTGGTCGGCGGCGACGCCGGGGTCGGACAGCAGGCGTTCGAGCTCGTCGCGGCGTTCGGCGAGGGCGTCGAGTTTGCGGCGCAGGGTCGGGAGCATGGGGCCGGAGGAGTGAGTGGTGAGGAGTGAGAAACGAGCGAAAGCGGAATGCCAGCGGGTAGATCGGCGACACGGATCATCTGCGCTCCTATTTCACTCCTCACTCCTCATCACTCACTCCTTGCGCCTTCTCTACCAGCAGCCGATCGAGCGCACCCAGCAGCTCGGTGTCGCCAGCCAGCGCGGCGTCGCGCAGCGCGGCGGTGGGTGCATGCAGCAGCCGGTTGGTGAGCGTGTTGGCGAGAAAGTCGAGCACCGCGTCGGGCGACTGGCCGGCGGCGAGCTGCGTCTTGGCCTTGGCGAGTACGTCGTCGCGCGCGGCTGCGCCGTGCGCGCGCAGGCGCTTGAGCGGCTCGTTGCGGCTGCCGGCGGCGATCGCTTCGGCATAGCGCGCGACCTGCAGGTCGACGATCGCCTCGGCGGCCTCGGCGGCCTCGCGGCGGCCGCGGCGGTTGTCCTCGACCGAGCGTTCGAGGTCGTCGACGGTATATAGAAAGGTGTCCTTGAGGTCGCTGACGTCGGCGGCGATGTCGCGCGGCACCGCGAGGTCGAGCAGCAACATCGGCCGGTGTTTGCGCAGGGCCAGCGCAGCGGCGACCTGGGGGCGGGTCAGGATCGGCTCGCGGCTGGCGGTGGCCGACAGCACGATGTCGGCGAGATGCAGGTGGCGGTCGAGCTCGTCGAGCGGCAGCGCGATGCCGCCGTGGCGCGCGGCCAGTTCCTGCGCGTGCGGGTAGGTGCGGTTGGCGACCAGCAAGCGCTTGACGTGGCCCTGTGCGAGGTGGCGCGCGGCGAGTTCGATGGTCTCGCCGGCACCGATCAGCAGCACCACCGAGTCCGGCAGCCGCGCGAACGACTCTTGCGCAAGCCGCACCGCCATCGACGCCACCGACACCGGGCTGCGGCCGATCAGGGTCTCGGTGCGCGCGCGCTTGGCGGTGACGAAGGCGTGCTGGAACAGCCGGTCGAGCTGGCCGCCGAGGGTGCCGGCGCTGCGTGCCATCGCCCAGGCCTGCTTGACCTGGCCGAGGATCTGCGGCTCGCCGAGCACCAGCGAGTCGAGCCCGGTGGCGACGCGGAACAAGTGCCGGATGGCGTCGCCGTCGCGGTGGCGATACAGATACGCGTGCAGCGATTGCTCCGCTGCCGGCGTGATGCCTTGCGCGGGATGCGTGGCCAGCCACTGCGCCAGCGTCTCGCCGTCGTCGTCGGTGACTGCGTACAGCTCGGTGCGGTTGCAGGTCGACAGCAGCGCCACTTCATGCACCTGCGGCAGCGCGCGCAAGCTCGCCAGCGCTGGCGCGACGGCGTCGCCGTCGAACGCGACGCGCTCGCGCAAGGCGACCGGCGCGGTCTGGTGGTTGATGCCGAGGGCGAACAGGCTCATGGGGAAGGCTGGCGTGGCATGTCGGCGCGGGTCCTCATCGGTGCGGGCGGGACATCGCGTTCAGGCGCTTGCGATAAGCTCGTGCGGTCAAGCCCACATGTTACGGCCCGGCCGCCCACGATGTCCGTCCCCCTCCGTTTGTTGGTTCCCTTACTGTTGTGCGCGGCGCTCGCGGGTGCCGCGGTTGCCGCGACCGGGCCGTCCGCGATCGCGCCTGCAAAGACCGCGCCCGCCGACACGCTGACCGCGACCCTCGCCGGCGAATACGCGCTGCAGGCCGGCCGTCTCGACGCCGCCGCCGACTGGTATCTGCAGGCTGCGCAAAGCGCCGACGGCGATGCCGGCCTGGCCGAACGCGCAACCCGCATCGGCCTGCTTGCCAACGACACCGCGCGCAGTGCGCAGGCGCTGGCACTGTGG
>JBOHYD010000135.1:0-1876 GCA_050737635.1 Luteimonas sp.
GGTCTGGGTGAGCACGCCGCCGAGATGGCGCAGATCGCTGCGGTAGTTGGCCAGCACCTGCGCACGCTGCGCGGCGAGCACGGTGTCGGCGCCGACATTGGGATTGCCGTCCATGTCGCCGCCAACCCAGGTGCCGAAGCGCAGCAGCGGCGGCAGCGGCGGGCGCTGGCCGTACACGGCGGCGATCGCATCGCTGAAACTCTCGTGAAACACCGGCAGCACCCGGTACAGCACGTCGCCGAGATAGAAGCCGACGTGCTCGCGCTCATCGGCGACGGTCGGCCGCATCGGCGGCGATTCGGAGGTCTGCCAGCTCGCGGTGAGCGCTAGGCGAATGCGCTCGACATCGACGCGGCGCTCCAGCGGAGTGAGCTGGCGGTCGATGTCGGCAATCAGCCGGCGCGCGATCTCGCGCTCCTGCTCGAGCAGCGCGCGGCGGATCGCCTCGGTGGGATGGGCGGTGAACACCGGCTCGATGCGCAGCCGCGGCAGCAGTGCGAGCAGCGCCTGGTAATCGACGCCGGCCGCGTGCAGGCTGCGCAGCGCGGCTTCGATGCCGCCGGGTTGCGGTTCGCCGCCGAGTCGCTGGTAGTCGCGGCGACGGCGGATGCGGTGCACGCGTTCGGCGAGATTGGTCGCGCCAAAATACGCGGCAAACGCACGCACCAGCGCATCGGCGTCGGCGAGCGGCACGTCGGCCAGACGCGCGGCGAGCACGTCGACCGGCGCGCCGTCCTCGCGGCGCGCGATCGCCATGCGCCGCACCGATTCGACCTGCGCGAGCAGTGCCGGCGACACCTGCTCGGCGAGCATGTCGCCAACCATCGCGCCGAGCCGACGCACGTCGTCGCGTAGCAGCGCGTCGGAGTCGTTGAAATCATCGATGTCGCGCCGCGACGCGGGCGTGGCGTTGGGCGAGTTCGGTGGGGCGGCGGTCATCATCCGAGGCTAACGCGATTTGCCGCACTGCAGCAAATGGTGAGCGTTTAGAGCAGCAACAACTTTGCAAAAATCGAGTTCAGAAAACCTCGGCTATAGTCCGGCGATGCCAAGATCCAGCACTCGTGCGCGCGCATGCCAGGCGCGCCTCGCCCTCGTCATCGCAAGCTTGGCTTGCACTTGCGCGGTACATGCGCAGTCTTCCGACACACTGTTGCGCAGCGCCATCGACGCGGCCGAACGCGGCGACGCGGTGACGCTCTCCCCGCAGCATCCAGCGTACGGCTGGGTCGAATACGCCGGCCTACGCCGCCACATCGACACGCTTCCGGTGGCGCAAGGACAGGCCTTCCTCGCGCGCTACAACGCTCAAGCGGTGGCCGGGCTGTTTCGCGAGACTTGGCTCGCCGCGTTGGCAAAACGCCAGGACTGGACTGCGTTCCGCGCCGCGTGGTCGCCGTCGATCGAAAGCAGCGCGCTGCGCTGCGCCGAACTCGATGCGCGCCAGCGCAGCGGCGCGACCGACGCGCGCTGGACCCAGGACGCGTTGGCACTGTGGCGCGCCAGCGGCGGCAAACCGCTGCCGGCGGAGTGCGACGCACCGTTCGAGACCCCCGCTGCGCGCAGTGCGCTGACCCCGGCGCTGCGTTGGGAGCGCATCGACAAGGCCGCAGGCGACTGGCAGCCGGCGGTGATGCGCCACGCCGCGCGCGGATTGCCGGCCGACGAGTTGGCGCTCGCCAACGACTACGCGGCGTTCTTCGACGCCGTCAACGATCGCGCATTGCACTGGCCGAAGACGCCGCGCAGCCGTCTGATCGCCTCGCAGGGCCTCGCGCGGCTCGCCAAGTCGACACCGATCGCCGCCGAACAGCAGCTGCCAAAATTTGCGGGGGCGCTCGGTTTCAGCGATGCCGAGCGCGGCCGCGTGCTGTAC
>JBOHYD010000136.1:0-5644 GCA_050737635.1 Luteimonas sp.
AGAACACCCGCAAGGTGACGCGCGCGCTCGAAATGGTCTCGGCGAGCAAGATCCGCAAGGCGCAGGACCTGATGAAGGCCTCGCGACCGTACGCGCGCGCGATGAAGCAGGTGATCGGCCATCTCGCGCAGGCCAACTCCGAGTTTCAGCATCCGTACCTGATCGAGCGCAAGGATCTCAAGCGCGTCGGCTACATCGTCGTGTCGTCGGATCGCGGCCTGGCCGGCGGCCTCAACAACAACCTGTTCCGCAAACTGCTCGGCGAGATCCGCAGCTGGCACGACAAGGGCGTCGAGGTCGATGTCGTCACCATCGGCCAGAAGGCGTCGGTGTATTTCCGCCGCATCAAGGTCGACATGCTGGCGACGGTCACCCACCTCGGCGACCAGCCGCACGTCGAGCAACTGATCGGCGTGATCAAAGTCATGCTCGATGCTTACAGCAGCGGCAAGGTCGACAAAGTGTTTTTGAGCTACAACGATTTCGTCAACACCATGACCCAGCGCGCGGCGTTCGACCAACTGTTGCCGCTGCCGCCGGCCGACGAGACCATCGCCCAGCACGACTGGGACTACATCTACGAACCCGACGCGCAAACCGTGCTCGAACACGTGCTGACCCGCTACGTCGAGTCGCTGGTGTATCAGGCGGTGCTCGAGAACGTCGCCTCCGAACACGCCGCGCGCATGGTTGCGATGAAATCCGCGAGCGACAACGCCAGCAAGCTGATCGACACCCTGAATCTGGTCTACAACAAGGCCCGGCAGGCGGCGATCACCCAAGAGATTTCCGAGATCGTCGGCGGCGCCGCAGCGGTGTAACAGGAACAACCGACATCGTGGGCGGCGTCGCCGCGGTTTGATGCAGAGCATTTTTAGTCCGCGAAAGACGCAAAGGGCGCCAAGAAAAGCTTTAACACGACCTTTTTGTTGTTTTTCGCGTTTTTCGCGTCCTTTGCGGACAACAAGATTCTGATTTTTTGAGGAAGCAAGTCATGAGCAACCAAGGCAAGATCGTCCAGATCATCGGCGCCGTCGTCGATGTCGAATTCCCGCGCGAGAGCGTGCCGAAGGTGTACGACGCGCTGAAGGTGCGCAACACCGCGATCACGCTCGAAGTGCAGCAGCAGCTCGGCGACGGCATCGTGCGTACCATCGCGCTAGGTTCCACCGACGGCCTCAAGCGTCACCTCCTCGCCGAGAACACCGGCAAGGCGGTGTCGGTACCGGTCGGCGTCGGCACGCTCGGCCGCATCATGAACGTGCTCGGCGAGCCGATCGACGAGGCCGGTCCGGTCGAGGCGAGCGAGCACTGGGAAATCCACCGCGCTGCGCCGAGCTACGAGGATCAGTCCTCGACCAACGAGCTGCTCGAAACCGGCATCAAGGTCATCGACCTGATGTGCCCGTTCGCCAAGGGCGGCAAGGTCGGCCTGTTCGGCGGCGCCGGTGTCGGCAAGACCGTCAACATGCTCGAGCTGATCAACAACATCGCCACCGAGCACGCCGGGCTGTCGGTGTTTGCCGGTGTCGGCGAGCGCACCCGCGAGGGCAACGACTTCTACCACGAGATGGCCGAGGCTGGCGTCATTCAGCTCGAGAACATGAAGGAGTCGAAGGTCGCGATGGTCTACGGCCAGATGAACGAGCCGCCGGGCAACCGCCTGCGCGTCGCGTTGACCGGCCTGACCATGGCCGAGTACTTTCGCGACGAGAAGGACGCCGACGGCAAGGGCCGCGACGTGCTGTTCTTCGTCGACAACATCTACCGCTACACGCTCGCGGGCACCGAAGTCTCGGCGCTGCTCGGCCGCATGCCGTCGGCGGTGGGCTACCAGCCCACGCTCGCCGAAGAGATGGGCGTGCTGCAGGAACGCATCACCTCGACCAAGACCGGCTCGATCACCTCGATCCAGGCCGTGTACGTGCCCGCCGACGACCTCACCGACCCGTCGCCGGCGACCACGTTCGCGCATCTCGACGCCACCGTGGTGCTGTCGCGCAACATCGCCTCGCTCGGCATCTATCCGGCCGTCGACCCACTCGATTCGACCAGCCGCCAGCTCGACCCCAACGTGATCGGCTTTGATCATTACGACACCGCGCGCCGCGTGCAGTCGACGCTGCAGAAGTACAAGGAGCTCAAGGACATCATCGCGATCCTCGGCATGGACGAGCTCAGCGAGCAGGACAAGCAGGCGGTGTCGCGCGCGCGCAAGATCGAGCGCTTTTTCTCGCAGCCGTTCCACGTCGCCGAAGTGTTCACCGGCTCGCTAGGCAAGTACGTGTCGCTGAAGGACACCATCCGCGGCTTCAAGATGATCTGCGACGGTGAATGCGACCACATTCCCGAGCAGGCCTTCTACATGGTCGGCGGCATCGACGAGGCGATCGAGAAGGCCAAAAAGATTAACGCTTGAGCGTTGATCTTCTTGGAAATGGTGAATCGGGAATAGAGAATCGAGCAAGCGGATCCATCGCGTATCCGAGACGCCGCTCTTGACCTGACCATTCCCAAATCCCGATTCCCCATTCCCCATTCCCGTCGAACGAGCGAAGCGAGAGAGACATGAGCACCATCCGTTGCGACATCGTCAGTGCCGAGGCCGAGATCTTTTCCGGTGAGGCGCAGTTGGTCGTGGCCACCGGCGAAATCGGCGAGCTCGGCATCGCGCCGCGCCATGCACCGCTGATCACCAGGCTGCGTCCAGGCAAGGTCGTGGTCACCCGGCCCGGCGGCGAAACCTTGGATTTCGCGATCTCCGGCGGCATCCTCGAGGTGCAGCCGCAGCTCGTCACCATCCTCGCCGACACCGCGGTGCGCGCGCAGGACATCGACGAAGCCGCGGTGCGCGCGGCGAAGGAAGCCGCCGAGCGCATCCTCGCCAACCGTGGCGAAGCGATGGACATCGCCGAAGCCCAGCAGCGCCTCGCCGAAGCCACCGTGCAGCTGCAGGCGCTGGAACGGCTGCGCAAGAATCTCAAGCACTGAGGGGCGCGGGCTGGATTGAGGGCTGGAAATTTGCACGATCTTCGGCGACGCGGTCTCCTGCGCCGAACACACAAAACCCTCGCATTGCGAGGGTTTTCGTTGTCACGAAACCGCTGGACCTTGGCTCACACCAAGCCTGCCAAGTGCAGATTGATGCGCTGGTGACGAAAGCGGCGAAGTAGGGGCGAGCTTGTCGTAGCGGATGGCGAGGCGACGGAATGGCTTGAGGCGAGCGAACGGATTCTCGATCAAGTGATGAGCGCGCTCGCGATCTTTGTCGAAACGACGCCGGTGGGGACGATGCGATCGCGCCAACGCTGGCAACGCGTTGCCGGGCAATAGCGCCACCTTTATGGCGAACAGGCGCCGAGGCCGGCTACCGCGATCCGCGCAGCCGATCACGACTGCACGACTGAATACGTATGCAGTCACGCCATGCTGCGCCGCGATGCGCCCTCAGCATCGGTCGCGACGTCGTGGACGCAGCACGATCAGCGGCAACGACGATGCGCCTGTCTCGACTGCAGGCGCGCGCAGCGACGCGCGATGGCGTCGCGTTCGTCTGCCCGGAGGACATGCCATGTCATGCACGATCGCTGTCGCATCAGCGTTGCCATCGTCGGTTCACGGACGCCCGTTGTCTCGCCTGATCGCCTTTGCACTGCCGCTGCTATTGCTATTGCTCGCGGCATCCGCTGCCGCGCGCGCCGACGTGATCCTGCATGCGTTCAACTGGCGCTACGCCGACGTCGAGGCGCAAGCCGCACAAATCCAGCAAGCCGGCTACCGCATCGTGCTGGTCGCACCGGCCTACCGTTCGCAGGGCGGCGCGTGGTGGGCGCGCTACCAGCCGCAGGACTATCGCGTGATCGACAGCCCACTCGGCAACACCACCGCGTTCGCGTCGATGGCGCAGGCACTCAGGGCGCGCGGTGTCCGCGTCTACGCCGACGTGCTGCTCAACCAGATGGCCAACGAGACCGCGCAGCGCGCCGGTCTCGATTATCCCGGCCCCAGCGTGCTCGCCACCTATGCCGGCAACCGCGCGTACTACGACGGCTTGCGTCTGTTTGGCGACATCGGCAACAACTTTCTGGGTGCCGGCGACTTCGGCCCCAACAGCTGCATCCGCGACTACAACAACGTCTACGAGGTGCAGACCTACCGCATCTGCGGCGGCGGCGGCGATGCCGGGCTGCCCGATCTCACCGCCAACGACTGGGTGGTCGCGCAGCAACAGGCTTACCTGCGCGCGTTGAAGACGCTCGGCGTGACCGGCTTCCGCATCGACGCCGCCAAGCACATGCCGTTCTCGCACCTCAACCGCGTGCTGACCAGCGACATCAAGAGCGGTGTGCATGTGTTCGGCGAGCTGATCACCTCCGGCGGCGCCGGCAGCAGCGAGTACGACCGGTTTCTTGCGCCGTACTTACAGAACACCGATCACGCCGCCTACGACTTCCCGTTGTTCAACGCGATCCGCGGCGCGTTCGCGCCCAGCGGCAGCATGAGCCAGTTGGTCAATCCCGGTGCCAGCGGTCAGGCGCTGCCGGCGTCGCGTGCGATCACCTTCGCGACCACCCACGACATTCCCAACAACAGCGGCTTCCGTTACCTGATCCTCGACCCGGTCGACGAGACGCTGGCGTATTCCTATCTCTTCGGTCGCAACAGCGGCGTGCCGATGCTGTATTCCGACCACAACGAAAGCGGCGACAACCGCTGGGTCAATGCCTGGAATCGCAGCGACCTGAGGGGCATGATCGGCTTTCACAACGCCGTGCAAGGCAGCGACATGCAGGTGCTGGCGAGCGGCAGCTGCTACCTGCTGTTCCGCCGCGGCGACATCGGCATCGTCGGCATCAACAAGTGCGCCGCCGTCGCCAGCGTGACGGTCAGCACCAGCAGCAGCGTGCTGCGCTGGAACACCAACTACACCGACGTGCTCGACGCCGGCAGCGTGGTCAACATCGGCAGCGGCAGTTACACCTTCCAGTTGCCGGCGCGGCGGGCGCGGATGTGGCGGCGATAGCAAGATTTAAACGAGTCGCCGCCCCAGCGAACGCTGCGGCCCATTTTGATCGGGCCCAAGAAAACTCAGCATTAAAATAGCCTCCAGCTGGCGCTGGGCTTTCAACAACCGCATGACGGGTCATGGCGGATCAGCAATTGTTTAGAGGTTTCCTTGAGAGATTGTTTAAAGCCTTCCGAGTAATAACGCCAAGAAGGCTAAATGGATGGATTACAGGCTGGTGCTGAGCTTGCGCTCGCCGTCCTTTCATCGCCGGCGGCACTTCTCCAGCCAGCTGATGGAACGCTCACGCCCCAAGCGTTGCGGCATTACCGCAAAAGGATGTAGTTCGCTGCGCATGGGACCTGTACGGTCGCTCTGATCGTGGCGTGGGCAGCCCCACAGTTGGGGATGTCATTCCAGATCGCAAAATACGCAGGCCGTTGGCCATTTGAGAAAATCACAGGGCAACACAGGCTATTGACAACAGCATTTAATGTGGGAATCAATGCCCCACCTGATTAGCCCCGACCTTCAGCCATGAAAATTGCTCGCAGCCCGCAAGCGCGGCTCCGGACAAGGCTTGCAGCGCATCATCGCCGTTGCAAGTCGCGGCAGCATCTCGCGCAGGCGAAACCGGCG
>JBOHYD010000137.1:0-7551 GCA_050737635.1 Luteimonas sp.
CGCCGGTTTCGCCTGCGCGAGATGCTGCCGCGACTTGCAACGGCGATGATGCGCTGCAAGCCTTGTCCGGAGCCGCGCTTGCGGGCTGCGAGCAATTTTCATGGCTGAAGGTCGGGGCTAATCAGGACGCTTGTTGGATGAAGCGGTCAAGCACCGTCGGAATGCCAAGCTCGCGCTCGCCTCCGTCCGCCTTGGGAATCGCATGGCGGCGCACCGGCTGCGGCCGGTAGGTGCCCTCCAGCAACTCCTGACGCAGACCCGGCCAGGCCGTACGCAGGAAGGCCGATAGCTCCGCCACCGTCATCCCGTCCACTCCAGCACTGCCCGCGTTGCGCTTGACCCGCTGCAACGCTCGTTGCAGGTTCTCTCGCGTCAATGCCTGCCTAAGCAGGTCGTGACGCCCTGCGTTCATCGGCTCGTGTCCCACCGATATGGCTTCACCGCCGCGCACGACCGCCTCGGGCTTCACCCGGACCTTCATACGCGACCCCTTGCAGGCGTCTGGTTCCTTGCCATTTCGAGAAACACGACGACTTACGCTCCCTAACGTTCGGCCCTTCGCCCCCTACCGGCGACTACTACGGCCTCTGCTGACTTCTCGCGCCGTATCGCTACGTCGGACTTTCATCCGCAAGGCGAGATCTCCCCGGGTAAGAACGCACTCCTTCCCCGCACAACCGCCGGATTTACGCCACCAACCCTTGACCACAAGCGCTTCGCGATCTTTGGTCCGCTCGCGCTGGTTGGCACCGCCTTCTATCCGATTCTTGTCCATCGGCTCGCAGGTTCGATCCACGCTTCCTCCCCACGCTCGGTCACCCTCACGCAGTTGCGCTTCACTTCGCTCACTGTGGTCAGCTCGAGGGAGGACTCGCACCTCCAAGAGTGCGCCCGTGCCGGGCGCACCAAAAAGAAGCCCGGCACTAGGCCGGGCTTCGAAGTGACGCGTGGAACCGAAGTGATGCGTGACGCTTCTTAGTTCTGGACGTTCAGCTCGGTGCGGCGGTTGCGCGCACGGCCGTCCGAGTTGTCCGAACCGTCCGGGTTGGTGTTCGGCGCGATCGGACGGCTCTCGCCGTAACCCGTCGGACCCGACAGACGACCGGCATCCACGCCGTTGCTGGTCAGGTAGTCGTACACCGCGCTCGCGCGACGCTCCGACAGCCTTTGGTTGTAGGCATCGGTGCCCCTCGAGTCGGTGTGGCCTGCGACTTCGGCCTTCAGCTCCGGGTAGCGCTTCAGGATCTCGATCGCCTCGTTCAGGATCGACACCGCGTCGGGACGCAGCGCGGACCTGTCGTAATCGAAGTTCACGCCCTTCAGGTCGATCGACACCGGCACCGGGCAACCGTCCGGACCGATGGTCTGGCCGGCCTGCGAACCTGGGCACTTGTCGTCGCAATCGTTGACGCCGTCGCCGTCGCTGTCTTGGTCGGCACAGGTCGACGGGGCCACCGGAGCCGGCGCCACAGCCGCGGTCGGCAGCGGGCCAAGCGGGATGATCACGCCGACCGAGGCCAGCACGTCACCGAAGTAGTCCTCGTCCGAACCAGCAACGCTGGAATCGTCGAAGTCAGCGCGGTACGCGATTTCGGTACGGACGCCAACGCGCGATGCCAGCGTCGTCTGCACGCCGAAGCCGACCTTGGCGGCAAGGTTGCCATCTTCGCGCTCGCCCGGGGAGTTCGGGTTCGGGCGCGCGTCGAATTCTTCTTCCGAGCGCTGATAGCCAAGACCCATCAGCAAATACGGGTTCCAACTGCGGCCTTCGGCGATGAAATGACGGCGCACGTCGAACGAGATGCCGTACTGGCTCCAGTTCAGATCCTGACCCGACGGCACCAGAACATTGTCGTCATTGAAATTCGGATTCTGGTAGTTCAGCTCACCGTCGATCGACCAGTTCGGGCTGACGAACTTGCCGAGACCGATTGCAGCAAACGGCGCATTGTCAGTACCGCGGTCGTTGTCCTGGAAGTTGTAGCCAACGGTGCCGGTCAGGTACCAGCGGTCGTCGAACTCCTGGGCATTGGCGGCCTGCGCCACGCCGAGACCGCACAGCAGTGCGGCGCAGAGGAGTTTCTTGTTCATGGGTTCAGCTCCTTGATCTAAAGGGAAAAAAACGATGTTACATGGATGAAATTATTAATCGAGACGGCTTTTTGGAGCGCGACTTCATGGCGCAGACTAGGGGGAGGTGCGTGAAGACCTTGTTAACGATAGCATAACAGTTGAAGCTCAGCCAACACGCTGCCGGCCCGCCGCTTTCCGCACCAGCGCTGATTATTGTTGATATAGCTGAATGAATTGGGAAATGGGCAGGGCATCCAGTGCATCCGGATCCGCAGCCAGCGCCATCAGCCGGTCGACCTGTGCCGCCGGCAGCTGCGCGCGCAGCGCCGCCTCGCACTTCCGCATCAGCACCGGGATGCCCTCGGCGCGGCGTTTGCGGTGGCCGATCGGATAGTCGATCGACACTTTGTCGGTCGCGCTGCCGTCGGCAAAGACCACCTGCACCGAATTGCCGATGTAGCGCTTGCCGGCATCGAAGTAGTCCTTGGTGAACTGCGGGTTCTCACGCACCTCCATGCGCGCGCGCAGCGCGTCGACGCGCGGGTCCGCGGCGACATCGTCGTTGTAATCGCTGGCGGTCAGGCGGCCGAAGATCAACGGCACCGCAACCATGTACTGGATGCAGTGGTCGCGGTCGGCGTAGTTGGCCAGCGGTCCGGTCTTGTCGATGATGCGCACGCCGGCTTCCTGGGTCTCGATGACGATCTTTTCGATGTCGTCGAGGCGGTTGGCGACCTGGGGATGCAGCTGCATCGCGCACTCCACCGCGGTCTGGGCATGGAACTCGGCCGGAAAACTGATCTTGAAGAGGACGTTTTCCATCACATAGCTACCGAACGGCCGCTCGAATTCAAAGGCCTTGCCCTTGAACGCGATGTCGTAGAAGCCCCAGGTCTTTGCCGACAGTGCGCTCGGGTAGCCGACCGCTTTTTTGTGAACGGCGTTGATCGCGTGGATCACCGCGCGTCGGCAGGCGTCGCCGGCCGCCCAGCTCTTGCGCGGGCCGGCGTTGGGGGCATGGCGGTAGGTGCGCAGCACGCCGTTGTCGATCCACGAATGCGACACCGCCGCGATCACCGCGGCCTTGTCGCCGCCGAGCATCGCGGTGGCGACCGCCGTGGATGCCAGTCGCACCAGGATGACGTGGTCGAGGCCGACACGGTTGAACGAGTTCTGCAGCGCGTAGACGCCCTGGATCTCGTGCGCCTTGATCGCCCAGCCGAGCACGTCGCGCACGCTCAGGCCCTTGCCGCCTTCGGCCTCGGCTTGGCGCGACAGGTAGTCGGCAACCGCGAGGATGGTGCCGAGGTTGTCGGACGGATGCCCCCACTCCGCCGCCAGCCAGGTGTCGTTGAAATCCAGCCAGCGGATCTGCGTGCCGATGTTGAACGCGGCCTGCGCAGGGTCGAGCTCGAACGACGTGCCCGGCACGCGTGCGCCACCCTTGAGCTCCGCGCCCGGCACCAGCGGACCGAGATGCTTGACGCAGTCCGGAAACTTCATCGCCAGCATCGCGCAGGCCAACGAGTCGAGCAGCATGGTGCGCGCGGTGTCGAAAGCCTCCTTGGAGTCGATCGTCGCGTCGATGACGTAGTCGGCGATGGCGACCATCGGCGCGTCGGGGTCGGGTCGGGTGGCGGAGCGGATGTCGTGGCTACTCATCGCGGGGTGCGGCCTTGTGCGGCGGGGAAGCCGGCTATTTTGCCAGAGCCGTCGTCACCCATGCCCCAGCGCGGGCAGTCGTCGAGGCGCTCGGCGAAAAACTCCACGAACGCGATCACCGCCGCGGCGGCAACCGGCGTTGCCGGCATCACCGCCGACCGGCAGAAGGACGCCCTCGTCAGTGCCCCGCCGAACGCTCGCTGTCGAGGTGCGCCATCTGCGCGCTGGGATAACGGTCGCCGGCGGCGGCACCTTTCGGCACCGCCCGCTCGATGGCCTGCAGGTCATCCGCGGACAGCGTCACCTCGAGCGCGGACAGCGCTTCGTCGAGACGGTCGCGACGGCGTGCGCCGACCAGCGGCACGATGTCGTCGCCCTGCGCGGCCACCCAGGCGATCGCGATCTGCGCGACGCTGGCACCGCGCGCCTCGGCAATCGCGCGCAGTGCATCGACCAGCGCGAGGTTTTGCTCGACATTGCCGTCCTGGAAGCGCGGCGACATAGCGCGGAAGTCGCCTTTTGCCGTGGCGCCGGGTGTCCAGTGGCCGCTGATCAAGCCGCGCGACAGCACGCCGTAGGCGGTGATCGCAATGCCCAACTCGCGACATGTGGCGAGGATGCCGTTTGCGCCGCCATCCTCGATCCCGCGCGAGAGCAGCGAATACTCGATCTGCAGGTCGCAGATCGGATGCACGGCCGCTGCGCGACGGATGCTGTCGGCACCCACTTCCGACAGGCCGATGTGGCGCACATAACCGGCTTTGACCATATCGGCGATCGCGCCGATGGTGTCCTCGATCGGCACGTTCGGGTCCAGTCGCGCTGGGCGGTAGACGTCGATGTGGTCGACGCCGAGGCGCTGCAGCGTATAGGCGAGGAAGTTTTTCACCGCCACCGGGCGCGTGTCGTATTGAAACCAGCCGCCGGCGGGATCGCGCAGCACGCCAAATTTGACGCTGAGCTGCACCTGGTCGCGATCGCGGCCCTTCAGCGCCTCGCCAATCAGCAGTTCGTTGTGGCCCACGCCGTAGAAATCGCCAGTGTCGAGCAGGGTCACGCCGCGATCGAGTGCGGCATGGATCGTGGCGATGCTCTCGGCGCGGTCGGTCGGGCCGTACATGCCGGACATGCCCATGCAGCCCAGCCCGATGGCGGAGACGCGCGGGCCGGATGCGCCGAGACGGCGGGACGGATGCGGAGTGCTGGACATGGTGGAACTCCTTTGCGATGAGGGTGTCGGCCGGAGAACGGGCCGTGGTCCGATGACCGTGGCGACAGCCTAGACGCGGCGGCGGCGTGTGAGAATCCGGCCAACACCGAACACCCTGTGCGTAATATCGAACAATGACCACTCCGCAACTCGCCGATCTCGACGCCTTTGCCGACGTCGCACGCGCCCGCAGCTTCCGCGGCGCGGCCTATGTGCGCGGCGTGTCGCCGTCCACGCTTAGTGAAGCGGTGCGCCGGCTGGAGGTTCGGCTCGGTGTGCGCCTGCTCAACCGCAGCACGCGCAGCGTTACACCGACCGAAGTCGGCGCGCGACTGCTGGAACGCCTGTCGCCCGCCCTGCAGGACGTTGCCGCGGCGCTCGACGCGGTGCACGCTACCGACGACGCGCCAGCCGGCACGTTGCGCCTCAACGTGCCGTCGATCGCCGCGCGGTTGATCCTGCCGCCATTGCTGTCGCGGTTTTTGCAGCGGCATCCGCTGGTGCGCGTCGAAATCGTCGGCGAGGACACCTTCATCGACGTATTGGCCGCCGGCTTCGATGCCGGCATCCGCTACCACGAGCGGCTGGAGGGCGACATGATCGCGGTGCCGATCGGTCCGCGCAGCCAGCGCTTTGCGGTCGCCGGATCGCCGAGATGGTTCGCCGCGCACGGCCGCCCGACGCATCCGCGCGAGCTGGATCCCGCGCACTGCATCGGCCACCGCTTTGCCAGCGGCTTGCTGCCGGCATGGGAACTCGAGCGCGGCGACGAGATCGTCCGTATCGTGCCCGCCGGGCGCGTGGTGGCGACCGCCATCGAGCTCGAAATCCGCGCCGCGATCGATGGCCTCGGGCTGATCGCCAGCTTTACCGAGTTTCTGCAGCCCGCGCTGGACGACGGCCGGCTCGAAACGGTGCTCGACGACTGGTGTCCGCCGTTCCCCGGACCGTCGCTGTATTACCCGAGCCAACGGCAAATGCCCGCGGCGCTGCGCGCGTTTGTGGATTTCGTGCGCAGCGGCGACTGATCGGCGCGAGTGCGGCGATCGACCCGGATCGCACGCTCCGACACCCGCGGGCGCAGCCATGGCGTGCGTGCGCAATTCGTCGAACGGCTACCGCGCCGAGCGCATCGACTCATTGGAAGTTTTAAACGCTCTGTTTCCGCCAGCAGCTGCCCGATCCAATCCATTCTGACGACTATGCAGCGCGCGCGTTTCAACCGTCATGGATTGCGTCGCCTGCGACCCGTTCGGCTCTCTTTACGATCGCGTTCGCGTCGAGCCTGAACACACTGGGTCGGCCGGCATCGCGTTGGCGCGGTTGGTTGCCGCGCGCCGAGATCCCACGCCATTGGTGACGACCCGTCATCGATGCAATGTCGCGTAATCGGATGATCCGCCGTCGGCGCGACTATATCGTCGTTGATGCGCACGCAGCAGCGGCGCCCCTGCCCTTTTTCCGACAACCAAATCCCATGAAACTTATTTCCGCAATGCGTTTGCGCAAGCGTGCAATTCCGCAACCGGTACAGGCCGATGCCGACAACGCACGCCAGCCGTGGCGCATCGCCTTGGTGGCGGCTACCGCTTTAGCCTCGATTTCAATGGCCATCCTGTCGGCCACGTCCACAGCGGCTTCCCCTGCCGGCGATCGATCCTCCTGGGTCAGCACGTGGACGGCCAGCCCGCAACCACCCGAATCGCCCCGCCCGCTTCCGCTCCCGGCCCAGTTCGAAAATCAGACCATTCGCCAAATCGTGCATACCAGCGTCGGCGGCGACAAGGTGCGCGTGCGTTTTTCCAATGAATTCGGCACCACCCCGCTGTTGATCGGTGCAGCGCATATCGCCCTGCAAAACAGCGGCGCAGGCATCATTCCCGCAAGCGATCGCACGCTCACTTTCGGCGGGCTCACCTCGGTCACTCTCCCGGCCGGCGCGCCGGTTTTGAGCGATCCTGTCGATCTCGATGTGCCTGCACTGGGCAATCTCGCCGTCAGCCTCTACCTGCCGATCAGCAGTCCTGCGAGCACGTTCCACTCTTTGGGCGTACAGACCACCTATGTTTCCACGGCTGGCGATCACAGCGCGACCGCCAGTTTTCCCACTGCGACGACCACCGAATCCTGGTTTTTCATGACCGCGGTGACCGTCGACAGCGCCGCAAGATCGACGGCAATCGTCGCGTTGGGTGACTCGATCACCGACGGATTTGGCTCTACCGTGAATACCGACCGCAGTTATCCGAGCTTATTGGCCGCGCGGTTGCAAGCGCGACCCGATCTGCGACATCTCGCCGTGGTGGACCAGGGCATCAGCGGCAATCGCACGCTGCACGACTCCTTCGGCCCCAATGCCCTGGCGCGCTTCGATCGCGATGTGCTGGCCGTCCCCGGCACGCGTCAGGTGATTCTGCTGGAAGGCATCAACAACATCGGCTTTCCCGGCTTTCTGAACCGCCCTCACGAGCGGGTCGACGCCCAGGACATTATCGCCGGTCACCGGCAGCTGATCGCGCGCGCCCACGCGCATGGGCTCACCTGATTAGCCCCGACGCTCAGCCGCCAGTCGCAGGATCTGAGTCTCCCGCGGCACAGCATGGAGC
>JBOHYD010000138.1:0-2341 GCA_050737635.1 Luteimonas sp.
TCGCGGCGCTGATCCGTGATCTCGGTGTGCTGGCGTTCGCGCCGGCCATCCGTTCCGAAGTGCGGCGTGAGCCGGTGCGCATCCTCAAGCACACGCTCGGCAACGGCTACCTGCTGGCGCTGGACAACGCGGTCTGGGATGCCAGGGTCGATGGCAAGCTGTCGACAGCGCTGTCGCGCGCGCTCGACGCCGCGGTCGCCATCGCCAAGAAGACCGAACAGCCCGACGCGATCCACGCGCTGCTGGATCTGCAGGGACGCAGCGAACTGTGCCGCTGGGCGGCACCGCGCGACGCTGCGCTGGCGGACTGGGTGACGCTGCAGTTCCCGCGCGAGACCCGCGCCGCCGCGCACCTGCCGGAAACACAGCTGCAGTTTCTGCACGCCCACCACCAATCGCGCGCGGCCGGCACCGGCTGATCCGCCGCCGCCAACGCCACCACGCCTGCCAGACATTCGCATCATCCCCTCTCCCGCCCACGCCGATCACGCGCAGATTCCGATGCCCGCCCACACCACCGCCGCGCTTGCCGCCACGCCCGTCACCACGCCTGGTGACCGCAGACCGCCGCGTGGCCATGCCGATGCCACGGCGGTGGCCTGCGTGTTCGAACCGCGCCAGTTCGAACGCGCACTCGCCGGCAGCGTGGTGCCGGCGCAGGACTGGCACCGCATCGGTGAGCTCGACGCGTTGATCGCGCGCGTCAACGACCTGTACGCGCAGGCCAGCGTCGAGATCGCGCAGGCGCGCGAGCGCGGCCACGCGATCGGCGTCGCCGAAGGCATCGCCAGTGCCGAGCAGCAGATGGCCGCGCAGCTCGCCGCGCTCAACGAGCGCCGCGCTCGCGCGCTCGGCGAGGCCAGCGGCCGCATCGCCGAGCTTGCCTGTGCGATCGTCGCCAGCATCGCGCCGCAGTTCGACGCCCGCGACATCGTGCCGAAGCTGGTGCTGCAGGCTGTCGAGTCCGCGCAGGCCGAACAGTTCCTGTTGATCCGCGTGCACCCGAGCGCGCGCGACGCGGTGTCGGCAGGCCTGGGTGCGGTGCGTCAGGCGCATCCGGCGGTCGGCGTGATCGAGTTGGTCGACGACCTCAGTCTCGATCCGCTGAGCTGCGTGGTGGTCTCGGAAGCCGGCGAAGTCCGTGCCGGGGTCGCGCAGCAGATCAAGGCGATCCGCGTCGCGCTCGCCGGCGTCGGCAGCCACGCATGAGCGCATCGCGACCCATGGCCGAACTCGACCGCACCGGCGGCACGGCGCTCGCGCCGATCGCGACCGATCCGCTGCTCGGCGCGCTGGCCAAGGTGCAGTCGATCCAACGCGTCGGCCGCGTTGCCGAGGCCTACGGCACGCTGATCCGCGCCACCGGCCTGAAAGCCGCGATCGGCGAACTCTGCGAGTTGCGCAATCCGGCCGGCGACAGCGATCAATCGTTTCGGCTGTCCGCCGAGGTGGTCGGCGTGTCCAAGCAGCTCACCCTGCTGACGCCGCTCGGCCCGCTCGACGGCATCGCGTCGACCACCGAGGTCATCGCCACCGGCCGCCAGGCGTCGGTGCGCGTTGGCAACGGCCTGCTCGGCCGCATCCTTGATGCGCACGGCGAGCCGATCGACGGCAAGGGCCCGATCGGCGCATCGGTTGAAGCGCCCATTTACGCCGCCTCGCCCAATCCGCTCACCCGCAAGCTGATCGAACGGCCGTTCTCGACCGGCGTGCGTGCGATCGACGCGACGATGACCACCGGCGAGGGCCAGCGCGTCGGCATCTTCGCCGTCGCCGGCGGCGGCAAGAGCACCTTGCTCGGCATGCTCGCGCGCGGCGGCGACGCCGAGGTCAACGTAATCGCGCTGGTCGGCGAGCGCGGCCGCGAGGTCAACGAGTTCATCTACGACAACCTCGGCCCGCAGGGCCTGGCACGATCGGTGATCGTGGTCGCTACCTCCGACCGTCCGGCGCTCGAACGCAGCCGCGCGGCGTGGGTGGCCACCGCGATCGCCGAGCACTTCCGCGACCACGGCCAGCGCGTGCTGTTGCTGCTCGATTCGGTCACGCGCTTTGCGCGCGCGCTGCGCGACGTCGGTCTCGCGGTCGGTGAGCCGCCGGCGCGGCGCGGCTATCCGCCGTCGGTGTTTAGCGCATTGCCGCGGCTGTTTGAGCGCGCCGGCAACAACGAACACGGCAGCATTACCGCGTTCTACACCGTGCTCGCCGAGGACGAGGACGGTGGCGATCCGATCGTCGAGGAAGTGCGCTCGATCCTCGACGGCCACATCGTGCTGTCGCGCAAGCTCGCCGCCGCCTACCATTACCCGGCGATCGACGTGCTCACCAGCCTCAGCCGCAC
>JBOHYD010000139.1:0-4988 GCA_050737635.1 Luteimonas sp.
GCGCGCAGCGCATAGCGTGTGCCGCCGGCGACGGCCAGCCCGTCGAGCGACTGCGGCCGCGCGGCCGCGCCGATGCGCAGCTGCGGCAGATCCAGCCGCCAACCGCCATCGACGGTCCGCCAGCGGCCCTGCACCTGCAGCGTGTCGAAACGCGCGGTCGGCGGCGGCGTGCCATCGCCCAACGCTGCCCCACGCAGCGCGACGCCGCGCAGATTCGACGCGATGGTCACCGCCGACACCCGGTGTGCGCGCAGGTCCGACCAGCCCTGCAGGCGTCCGCGACCGCCGGTGACGGCGATACCGCCGGCGTGCAGCAGGGTCGACCAGTCGGCCAGATCGGCGGCGTCGGCGAGCAGGTAGGCACGGCCGTCGCCGCTCGCGCGGTCCAAGCGCGCGCGCAGCTCGATCGCTGCCGCTCCGGTGTGCATCACCGCGCGCGCGCCGAGACGCACGACATGGCCGTCGACCTGCAGGCGCACATCGATCGACGGCAACCGCGCGTCGATACCGAGCGCCGGCGCGTCGACGCGCAGCTTGCCGCCGATCACTTGCAACTCGCCCAGGCCCTGCAGCGGCGCGAACGGATCGTCGCTGGCCCGCGCGTTGCCAGGCAGGCCGCGTACCGTCCAGCGGCCGTCGTTGTCGCGTTGCAGAGTGAGCTCCAGGCCGCGCAGACGTAGCTCGGTGAACGAGCGCCCGGGCAGCAGGCCGGCGTACTGTGACACCAGGATTTCGGCGGCACCGATCGCCACGGCGTCGGCACCGTCGCCGATGCGCAGGCCGTCGAGCCGCAGCAGCGGCCCGCGCCGGGTCCATTCGGTCTGGACGTGGTCGAACTGCACCGCACGCTGCGCACGCGCACTCAGCCACTGCGCGATGCGCTCGGGATGGCGCTCGGCCAACGGCAACAACTGACTGACCGCGCCGGCGACCAGCGCCATCGTCACCAGCACGCCCGCCACCGAATACCACGCGGCGCGGCGCAGTTGGTGCAGGCGGTGGTGCATCAGGCGGTGGCTCCTTTGGGGGCCGGGAATGGGAAATCGAGAATGGAGAATGGGGGAAGCGACGGCGGCGTTCCCGACTGACGGCGAAGGTATCGCTTCCGCTCGTCATCCCGGCGCACGCCGGGGCCCAACTCGACGTTGCTCGCGGCAAGCGGGGGATCGTCGACATGGGTCCCGGCGTGCGCCGGGATGACGGCAATGTTGGCGGTGACACACCGTGCGAGCCATCCGCGACCGCTCGGATCAGCGAAAAAACCACGCTGCTCGCCATTCCCCATTTCCCATTCCCGAGTCCCGGCCCTACAGCAGCACAACATCGAACTGCTCCTGCATGTATTGCGCGTCGGCCTGAAAGCGGATCGACTTGGCCAAGAACTCCTCCAACTCCGCGACCGCCGCCGACTCCTCGTCGGTGATCCGCGCGACCACCTTTGGCGATGCGATCACGAGCAGGCGCGCGGACTCGAACTGGCGCACCGCGCGGACGATCTCGCGGAAGATTTCGTAGGTCACGGTCTCGGCGGTCTTCAGCATGCCGCGGCCGCCGCATTCGTGGCAGAGCTCGCTGAGCTGGCGCTGCAGGCTGTCGATGGTGCGCTTGCGGGTCATCTCGACCAGGCCCAGCGGCGAGAAATCGTAGACCGTGGTCTTGGCGTGGTCTTTGCTCAGCGACTTCTCAAACGTGCGCAGCACTTGGCGGCGGTGCTCGGCATCGAGCATGTCGATGAAGTCGATGATGATGATGCCGCCGAGGTTGCGCAGGCGCAGCTGCCGCGCTACCGCCTGCGCGGCCTCCAGATTGGTGCGGTAGACGGTCTCCTCGAGATTGCGCTGGCCGAGAAACGAACCGGTGTTGACGTCGACCGTGGTCATCGCCTCGGTCTGGTCGATGACCAGATAACCGCCGGATTTCAGCGGCACCTGTTTATCCAGCGCGCTCTGGATTTCGTCCTCGACGCCGTACAAGTCGAACACCGGCCGCGCGCCGGAATAGTGTTCGATCTTCTCGTCGAGCCCGGGCATGTACTGCGCGGCAAACGTGCGCAGACGCTCGCAGGTGTCGCGCGAGTCGACCTTGACCTTCTCGACGTCGCGGCCCATCAGGTCGCGCACCGCGCGCATCGGCAGGGTCAGGTCCTCGTAGATCGCGGTGCCGACGCGGGCGTCGCTGCGCTGCGCCTCGATCAGCGCCCAGGCGCGGCCGAGATAGGCGATGTCCTCGGCGAGCGCTTCCGAGGGCTGGCCTTCGGCATTGGTGCGCACGATGTAGCCGTGCGGCAGGCCGGGCGGCGAGAGTTCGCTGACCAGGGCCTTGAGCCGCGCGCGCTCGGCTTCGTCCTCGATACGCGCCGACACGCCGATCACCTTCGACTGCGGCAGCAGCACCAGATAGCGCGACGGGATACTGATCTGAGTGGTCAAGCGCGCGCCCTTGCTGCCGATCGGATCCTTGACCACCTGCACGATAATGTCCTGGCCCTCGCGCAGCAGCTCGGTGATCGACGGTGGCGGCGGCAACGGCGCGGGCGGCAGCGAATCGTCGGCAGCGATCTCCGTTGCCGGCAGCGAGCGCATCACGTCGTTGGCGTGCAAGAACGCAGCGCGATCGAGACCGATCTCGACAAACGCCGCCTGCATCCCCGGCATCACCCGCTGCACGCGACCCTTGTAGACATTGCCGACCACCCCGCGGCTCCAGCCGCGCTCGATATGCAACTCCTGCAGCATGCCGTTCTCGACGACCGCGACGCGGGTTTCGCGCGGGGTGACGTTGATGAGGATTTCTTCTGACATATCGGCCTATTGCCTCGCATCGTCGACGGACGCGAAGGCGGTCCGGGCTTGCGGCTCGCATTCGGCGCCCTCGCCGCCGCCGCTGGGAAAGGGTTGCAGCGAGGGCACGGACGCAGGCAACTGTACGGCTTCAAACTCGCGCAGTCGCCGCGCGGTCTCGTACAACGGCAGCCCCATTACCCCGGACTGGCTGCCCGACAAATGCGCGATGAACGCCTGCGCCGCGCCCTGGATCGCATACGCGCCGGCCTTGCCGGCCCAGTCGCCGCCGGCGAGGTAGCGCGCGATCACTGCCTCGTCGAGCGTGTCGAATGTGACCTCGGACACGCTCAACGCATGTTCGGCCCGCGTCGCCGACAACAGCGTCAGCGCAGAGATCGCCGCATGCGTGCGGCCCGACAGCCGCCGCAGCATCGCCCCGGCATCCTCGACGTCGCGCGGTTTGCCAAACACTTCGTCGTCGAGCACCACTTCGGTGTCGGCGCCGAGCACGATCGCGTCGGCATCCGCGGCAACCAGCGCCAACCCGGCACGCGCCTTGTCGGCGGCAACCCGGCGCACATAGTCGATCGGCGATTCGTCGCGTGCGCGCTGCTCGGGCACATCGACGTCGATCACTTCGAACGCGACGCCAAGATGGCCCAGCAACTCGCGGCGGCGCGGGGATTTCGAAGCGAGATACAGCATCGGCCAAGCATACCGTGCGCATTGCGGCGACCCTGCGTTCAGCGATGATCGACCCGTAGCGGCTCACGGCCCGTTCACCACGTGGTATCGACCCTTCCATCCGTCCACTTCCGGAGATCACCATGCACTCGACCATCCTGCATCCCTTGCTGCTGGCAAGCGCCAGCGCACTCGCCATCGCTCTCGGTGCCCTGCCCATGACCGCCAACGCCCAGACCGCACCGATTACCGCAACGGCAACGAGCGACGGCACCCTGCTGTCGGTGTCCGCGCAAGCCGAAGCCTCGCGCGCGCCGGATATCGCGTCGCTGTCGACCGGCGTGGTCAGTCAGGCCGCCGACGCCAATACCGCGCTGCGCGCCAACGCGACGCAGATGCAGAAGGTAGTCGCGACGATCAAAGCTGCCGGCATCGCCGACAAGGACGTGCAGACCAGCGGCATCAGCGTCAGCCCGCAGTACAAATACGCCGATAACCAGCCGCCGACGATCACCGGCTACCAGGCCAGCAACACCGTCAACGTCAAGGTCCGCGACATCGCCAAACTCGGCCGCGTGCTCGACGCGCTGGTCGCCAGCGGCGCCAACCAGGTCAACGGCCCGAGCTTCGAGATCGACCAACCCGAGGCCGTCTACGACCAAGCCCGCCGCGCGGCGCTCGAAAAAGCGCAAACGCGCGCGACGATGTACGCCAGGTCGCTCGGCATGCAAGTGCGGCGCATCGTCAGCATCAGCGAGGGCGGCGGATTTGTCAGGCCGATGCCGATGATGCAAGCGATGGCGATGGACCGCGCGGCGTCGCCCGAAACATCGGTGTCGCCGGGCGAAACCACCCTGTCGGCCAATCTCGACGTCGTCTTCGAGCTGGGCCGCTGAGGCGAGTGGCCAGCCCGGCAAATCGTGTGATTGCTCTAGACCGCGCCCGCATTGTGCTGCACACGCACATGCCCGCCTCAAGGAGGTTTCGATGGCCAAGTTCAAGAAATCCGCAAAAAACAAATCCACTTCCGCCAAACCCGACGTGCAGGCGAAGGCCGAGCGGCTGTCGAAATCGTTGAGCGAATCCGCACAGCAGATCTGGCTGGCCGGCGTTGGCGCGTTCGGTCGTGCGCAGGCCGAGGGTACCAAGCTGTTCGAGGGACTGGTCAAGGAAGGCCTCAACCTCGAGCAGAGCGCGCGCAAGTTTGCCGGCGGCCGTGCCGAAGTGGTCCGCGATGCGGTCGAAAAACATGCCGGCCAGGCGCGCGAACGTGCCAGCGACACTTGGGACCGCCTCGAAGGCGTGTTTGAGGATCGCGTGCAGCGCGCGCTAACCCGGCTCGGCGTGCCCGGCCGCGACGACCTCGCCGACCTCAGCGGCCGCGTCGAGGACCTGACCGCCGAACTGCGTCGCCAGAACGCCGGCAGCGGCCGCAAACCCGCCACAACCTCGCCTCCCGCGCAGCGCCGCAGCGCAACGTACGTGCCGGCGAAGAAGGCCGCAGAAGCGCCGCCCCCCCCC
>JBOHYD010000140.1:0-2281 GCA_050737635.1 Luteimonas sp.
TCGCCGCTGATCGCGCTGATGCAGGACCAGGTCGAGGCGCTGCGCCAGGTTGGCGTGCGCGCGGAGTTTCTCAACTCGACGCTCGACGGCGAGACTGCGTCCAACGTCGAACGCCGCCTGCTCGACGGCGACATCGATCTGCTGTATGTCGCGCCGGAGCGGCTGCTGACGCCGCGCTTTCTGTCGTTGCTGGAGCGCTCGCGGGTCGCGCTGTTTGCGATCGACGAGGCGCACTGCGTGTCGCAGTGGGGCCACGACTTTCGCCGCGAGTACCGACAACTCACCCTGCTCCACGAGCGCTTCCCGGCCATCCCACGCATCGCGCTGACCGCGACCGCCGACCCGCCGACCCAGCGTGAGATCGCCGAGCGCCTGCAACTCGATACCGCGCGGCGCTTCGTCAGCTCCTTCGATCGCCCTAATATCCGCTACACCGTGGTGCAGAAGGACAGCACCACGCGGCAGCTGCGCGATTTTATCGGCGGCCACCGCGGCGAGGCCGGCATCGTCTATTGCCTGTCGCGCAAAAAAGTCGAGAACACCGCAGCGATTCTGGTCGAACTCGGCATCGACGCCCTGCCCTACCACGCCGGCCTCGACGCCCAGGTGCGCGCGGCCAATCAGCGCAGGTTCCTGCGCGACGACGGCGTGGTGATCGTCGCGACGATCGCGTTCGGCATGGGCATCGATAAACCCGACGTGCGCTTTGTCGCGCACCTCGACCTGCCGAAATCGATGGAAGGCTATTACCAGGAAACCGGCCGCGCCGGCCGCGACGGCGCGCCGGCCGAGGCGTGGCTATGCCAGGGATTGGGCGACGTGGTGCTGCTCAAGCAAATGATCGAGCAGTCCGAGGCCGGCGAGGAACGCAAGCAGCTCGAACGCCGCAAGCTCGATGCGTTGGTCGGCTATTGCGAATCGATGCGCTGTCGCCGCCAGGTGCTGCTGGCGAGCTTCGGCGAGACCTATCCGCAGCCCTGCGGCAACTGCGACAACTGCCTGTCGCCGGCGCAGACCTGGGACGCGACGGTGGCCGCGCAAAAGGCGATCAGCTGCGTGTACCGCAGCGGCCAGCGTTTCGGCGTGGCTCACCTGATCGACATCCTGCGCGGCAGCGACAACGAGCGCATCCGCCAGTTCGGCCACGACGCCTTGAGCACACACGGCATCGGCGGCGATCTCGATGCGCGCGCATGGAAGAGCGTGTTTCGCCAGCTGGTCGCGATGGGACTGCTCGATGTCGATGCCGAAGGCTTCGGCGGCCTGCGCCTCACCCAGGCCAGCCGCGCGGTGCTGCAGGGACAACGGCCGGTGATGCTGCGCAAGGAAGCGCTGCGTGCGGCCTCACGCGGCCGCGATGCGCGCGGCCGCGAAGCGCACCGCCGCGACACCGTCGCCGCGGCATTGCAGCCTGCCGACCAGCCGCTGTTCGACGCTCTGCGCAGCTTGCGCACGCAGCTCGCGCGCGAGCAGAACGTGCCGCCCTATGTGATCTTTCACGACAGCACGCTGCGCGAGATTGCCGCGCTCAGACCGGCATCGACCGATCAACTTGCGCGCGTCGGCGGCATCGGCAGCGGCAAGCTCGTCCGCTACGGCGAGCAGGTACTGGAGACCGTGCTCGCCGCGACCGCCGTGGCATGAACCGACACCCCCGTGATGCCTTTGGCGCTCTACCAGAGCCGAAATCTACCCGCAAATTTGCTGGTGTTTATAGTATTGGTGTCCACATTACAGTGGATACTCCGCATTCATTGTTCTCGTAAGCCTCAAGACCATTTAAAGTTACCAAGTTGAAAAACGCCAATCGACCTCCGGTTTCTCTGCAGGCTCCATACAATGGCGTGGAGCGAGCGGCTTTGTATAAGTACCCATAGCCATAGATGCCCTCTTGTATGTGCCCGTCGCATGTCCACGCACCCGTCACATGGTGCTTTCCTGCATGGTTTCCACTTCCCACCCTGCAGCGATAAAGTGGGGAAGTGTCGCTGAGTTGTACACTAAATACATAAATCCGATTCCCTCATATACATAACCTAAGGCATTTTGGCCCTCAGCCAGGCTTGTAGTAAAAAAATGATCTCCGGAGCCAGGGTTATAGAAACGATAGACAGGAATCTCATTAGCCGCATTCACAATAGATGTAGCGAAGAACAGAATAATAGCAAGGCTAATTTTGAGCTTATGCTTCATAAATTTCTCCAAGAGTCGATTTAGATGCTAAACTACATTAATCGCATAATTTTTGTTGCTAGCTTTATCGTCCTTATATCATTATCGC
>JBOHYD010000141.1:0-4753 GCA_050737635.1 Luteimonas sp.
GTTGCGTATTCTTTCCCCCACGATCTCTGGAGGTGGGTCCAGCCGCGTTGAACACCCAGAGCCTACACATTGGTAAGGCCAGTTACAATAGCGGATATGACAGACCAATCAATTGATTGGCCACAGCGGCGCGCCCGCTATGGATGTGCGACGGGTTGGAACTGCGTGGCTGCGCGCGGAGCAATCCCACCTCGATGGCAGATGACCTTTGCCGCGATGGCAGCGCCGAGCGCGGCGGCGGCATGCGGCGACTGTCCTTGCGATCGCCCGAACAGATACCCGGCGTTGAACGCGTCGCCGGCGCCCGTGGTATCGATGGGTTGGCTCACAGCGACAGCGCGGACATGCCGAATCTGCCCCTCGTCCGCAACCAGCGCGCCCGCTTCGCCAAGTTTTAGGGCCACTTCCCGTGCGCCTGTCGCCAACCAGCGCCGCGCCGCGGTCTCTGGCGTCAGCTGCGGCCGCAGCAAGCGCTCGTCCTCGAAGGTTGGCAACGCCACCGAGACCGCTGGGGTAAACAAATCGAACGCCGAACGTGCCTGGTCCGGCGAGGACCAGCCGGCGGGGCGATAGTTGGGGTCGAACGCCACGTCGCCACCGTGGATGCGGACTGCGTAAGCGACATCAAGCAGCCGAGCCCGCTCGGCATCACCGTACAGCGAAAGACTGATGCCCGAGACGTAAAACAGGTCCGCGGTTGAAATTATGCGTAGGAGCTGCTCCGCGCCAGGCAGTTCAAAAAAATGACGCGCGGCCGAGTTCGTTCGCCAATAGCTGAAACGACGCTCTCCGCCGGCGTCGGTTTGGATGGCGTAAAGCCCCGGCAGACGCTGCGGATCGGTGAGCACGAGGTCAAGGGCGATGCCCTCTTCGGACCAGGCGCGGCGCATCTCCTGCGACCAGGAATCGTGACCCAGCGCGGTCGCGTAGGACACCTTCGCGCCGAGCCGGGCCAGGTACAGCGCGGTGTTGAGCGTATCGCCCCCGAAACCGAGGTGCGCGCCCTCGCCGAACCCACCGCTGAGTTCGAGCATGCATTCCCCGAACGCGACGATGCGCAAGTCGTCACCAATTCCACATGGTGCCGTCCTGCAGACGGGCGACCGGCAGTTGCTTCGGCTGGTACGGGTAGTTGCCGGCGATGGTCTCGTCGATATCGACCCCGTGTCCGGGCCTATCGCCTGGATGCAGGAAGCCGTCTTCGAACCAATACGCATGCGGGAAGACGGCGTCGGTTTCGGGGGTGTGGCGCATATATTCCTGAATTCCGAAATTCGGCACCCAGCTGTCGAAGTGCAACGCCGCGCCCATGGTGACCGGAGACAGGTCGGTGGCGCCATGGCAGCCGGTTCTGACGTTCCAGACCGCGGCGAAGTCGGCGATACGGCGCAGATGGGTGATGCCGCCTGCGCCGACGATGGTCGTACGGATGTAGTCGATCAGCTGCTCCTGGATGAGATCCTTGGCATCCCAGATTGTGTTGAAGACCTCGCCAACCGCAAGCGGAGTCGTGGTGTGCTGGCGGATCAGCCGGAAATTTTCCTGGTTCTCGGCGGGCGTTAGGTCCTCCAGCCAAAACAGCTGATACGGTTCCAGGCTCTTGCCAAGCTGAGCGGCTTCGATCGGCGTCAGGCGGTGATGGCCATCGTGCAGAAGATGCACGTCGAAGCCATGCACGCTGCGCAGTTTGTCGAACAACTTCGGCAGGTGATGCAAATACTGATGCGTTGACCAGACTGTCTCGGTGGGCAGCGGGCTGTCGGCCGGCTCATAGTAGAGATCGCCTTTTCCGACACCGTAGGCCAAGTGCACGCCCGGGACGCCCGACTGCGCCCGTATCGCCTTGTAGCCAAGATCGAGATAGCGCCCGACAGCGTCTGCGGTGTCTTCGATGTCCGTGCCGTTGGCATGGCCATAGACCATTACCGCGTCACGCGATTTGCCGCCAAGCAGGTCGTAAAGAGGCACACCCAAAGCCTTGGCCTTGATATCCCAGAGAGCCACGTCCACCGCGGCAATGGCACGCATGGTGACCGGCCCCCGGCGCCAATAAGCTCCGCGGTAGAGGTACTGCCAAATGTCCTCGATGCGCCGGGCGTCTCGGCCGAGCAGCAAGGGAATGACGTGCTCTTGGAGGTAGGCCACGACCGCCATCTCGCGGCCGTTCAAAGTGGCGTCGCCAATGCCGTAGACGCCCTGATCGGTTTCGATTTTCAGGGTGACGAAATTTCGCCCGGGACAGGTGACGATGACTCTTGCGCCGGTGATCTTGAGCGGCGACAACCGTTCTGACGCGGTGGCCACCGCGGCTATCGCATCTGCTCCGATCCCAATATTCACGTTCGATCCTCTGCGGCGACTCTGCTAGAGTAAGTCGGGCCATCTGGATTGTCCAGATTGGTCAGGCCAGGAAGACCTCGCGCATGACCCATAAACCCGATACCCGCCGTCTCTATGAGCGCGTCGCCCAGGATCTGGCCCGCAGCATCGTCAGCGGACGCTATTCCATCGGGCAACGATTGCCGTCGGAACGGGATCTCGCGCAGAGCCATGCCGTTTCCCGTCCAACGATCCGCGAGGCATTGATCACCCTTGAGCTGGATGGGCTGATAGAGATCCGGATGGGCTCAGGCGTCTACGTCACGGCTAAGCGGCCGCGTGGCGGCAAGGCCGGCGCGACCGACATCGGTCCGTTCGAGCTTCTGGAGGCACGGCGCGCCATCGAGAGCGAGGCCTGCGCGATGGCGGCCTGTCGAGTCAGCGAAGCCGAACTCGAGGAACTCGAGCGTTTGGTTGCCGAAATGCAGGCGGAAAATGCCCGCGACGTCGTCATGAGTGAGGACGCCGATCGCCGCTTCCATCTGCTGATCGCCAAGTCGACGCAAAACAGCGCCATGCAATTGGCGGTGCAAATGCTGTGGGACGCGCGCGCGCGCTCACCGCAAAACGTGTTGCTGAGCTACAAAGCGCATGCCGCTGGGGTAAAGCCACGCATCGACGAGCATGCGGCGATCCTGATCGCGCTGCGCAGCCGCGACCCGGACAGCGCCCGCCACGCGATGCGCAAACACCTGACGCAAGTTATCGAGTCTGTGCTCGAAGCCACCGAAGCGAAAGAGCTTGAAAAGGCTCGCGTCGAAGTGGCGGAGAAGCGCAGGCGTTACGTCGAAACCGCCTGATGTCGCGGCCGCTTCGACTAGACCCGGACCGGCTTTTCCCGGCGGAACCGCGCACGCGTGCGGTCGCGCGCGCGCTCCACGCCGCAGTCGGCACGCTTCCGATCATCAGCCCCCACGGGCACACCGATCCGGCGTGGTTCGCCACCAACGCGCCGTTCACCAACCCGGCGGAGCTACTCATCACGCCGGATCATTACGTGTTCCGCATGCTCTACAGCCAAGGCGTCCCGCTCGAAGCGCTGGGCGTTGCCGGTAGAGATGGCGCTCGCGTCGAGGACGATCCGCGGGCGATTTGGCGGCTGTTTGCGCGCAACTATCGCCTCTTTCGAGGCACGCCGACGCGCCTCTGGCACGATTGGATCTATGCCGAGGTGTTCGGTCTTGACGTTCAACTCTCCGAGCAGACCGCCGAGCTGTATTACGACACCATCGACGAGGCCTTGAGAACCGACGCCTTTCGGCCTCGGGCACTGTTCGACCGCTACGGCATCGAGGTGCTGACGACCACGGAGTCGCCGCTCGACTCGCTTGCGCACCACGAGGCGATCCGAGCGTCGGATTGGCGCGGACGCGTGATCAGCGCTTTTCGCCCGGACTGTGTGCTGGACCCCGAATATGACGGCTTCAGGCATCATCTGGCGACTCTCGGTGCGATCACTGGGCAGGACTGTACGGACTACCACGGCTATCTCAGCGCGTTGGCCGACCGACGCGCTTTTTTCAAATCCATGGGCGCGACATCGAGCGACCACGGCCACCCCAGCGCGTTCACCGCGCTGCTGAGTCTCGAGCAGGCCCGCACTCTTTTTGCACGTGTGACCTCGCCGGAGCCGGTCGCACCGCAAGACGCCGAATTGTTCCGCGGCCACATGCTGGTGGAGATGGCGCGGATGAGTCTGGACGATGGGCTAGTGATGCAAATCCATCCGGGGTCCTTCCGCAACCACAACGCACAGGTCTTCGATCGCTTCGGCCGCGACAAGGGTGCCGACATTCCGACACGCACCGATTACGTGCATGCCTTGAAGCCTTTGCTGGACCGCTACGGCAACGAGCCGGGTCTGACGATTATCGTCTTTACCCTCGATGAAAGCAGTTACGCGCGCGAGTTGGCGCCCCTGGCCGGGCACTATCCCGCGCTCAGGCTGGGCCCGGCCTGGTGGTTCCACGATTCCCCCGAGGGCATGCGGCGATTTCGCGAGCAGACCACGGAGACAGCGGGTTTTTACAATAGCGTCGGCTTCAATGACGACACGCGCGCCTTCCTGTCGATTCCGGCACGGCACGACGTCGCACGACGCAGCGACTGCAGCTTCCTTGCCCGGATGGTGGTCGAGGGGCGGCTTGAGGAAGACGAAGCCTTCGAAGTGGCGCACGATCTCACCTATCGTCTGGTGAAGGCGGCTTACAAGCTGTGACCGAACTGACGGTGAACCTGTGCCCCCTCATCCGGCGCTTCGCGCCCCGGCCTTCGCGCCAGCGCAAAGGTGTTTGGGCCTGCGCGAGCCAATGGCTCGCAAGCGCAGTCCCTCACCCTGGAGGGAGAAGGACAGCTGCTTTACGCCACCCTGCAT
>JBOHYD010000142.1:0-6046 GCA_050737635.1 Luteimonas sp.
CCCTAACAGAGCACCGCAGCGCACAAACGATTGCACGCCGGGGCAAAACACTGCAGCGGTTCAGCGGTGATTTAGTTGTGGTGCCGCGTCAGGCGGCGCTATTGGTCTCGTCGCGCTTCTCGCGTGGCGGCAACGGATGATCGCCATGCACCTGAAACCAGATGTTTTCGGCGATGTTGGTCGCATGATCGCCGACGCGCTCGATATTCTTGGCCATGAACAGCAGATGCGTGCACGGCGTGATCGCATGCGCGTCTTCCATCATGTAGGTCAGCAATTCGCGGAACAGGCCGGTGTATTGCGCATCGAGCTCGGCATCGCGCTGGCGGACCAGCTGCGCGGCATCGGTATTGTTGTCGCGGTAGGCGACCAACACGTCGCGCACCTGCTGCGCGGCCAATGCGCCGAGCGAACGCAACCCGCGCGTCTGCGGCAGCGGCGGGGCGAGGTTGAGCGCCATCGAGCGCTTGGCGACGTTGGCGGCGTAGTCGCCGATGCGCTCGATGTCCGACACCGCGCGCAGCGTCGCCAGGATTTCGCGCAGATCGCGCGCCAACGGCCCGCGCAGCGCGAGGGTCATCACGTCGTGGCTGATCGCGTGCTCAAGAGTATCAATCGCCTCGTCGTTGGCGATGATGCGCTCGGCGGCGCGGTCGTCGCGGCGTTCGACCACGTCGAGCGCAGCCTCAAGCTGCGATGCGGCCATTTCGCCCATGCGCAGCACATCGTTGAGCAGTCGCTTGCGCTCGTCGTCGTAGCTTTTGACGATATGGTCGTGCGGTTGGGTATTCATGGTCGAGTGCCGGGAATGGGAAATGGAGAATCGGGAATGGACGATCAAGCGCAAAATCGACGGTTATGCGTGCTTTGCGTGTTTCGGCAACCGGAAAGCGGAGCAGGTGCGGAGAACCGTTTTGCCGATTCCCCATTTCCGATTTCCCCTTCCCGGTTCTTAACCAAACCGCCCGGTGATGTAGTCCTCGGTCTGCTGCTTGCCGGGGTTGGAAAAGATGATTTCGGTGGGTGCGTGTTCGATCAGGTCGCCGAGGTACATGAAGGCGGTGAAGTCGGACACGCGCGCGGCCTGTTGCATGTTGTGGGTGACGATGGCGATGGTGTACTCGGTCTTGAGTTCTTCGACCAGCTGCTCGATGCGGCTGGTGGAGATCGGATCAAGCGCCGAGGTCGGCTCGTCGAGCAGCAGTACATCGGGTTTCAGCGCGACCGCGCGCGCGATGCACAGCCGCTGCTGCTGTCCGCCGGACAGGCCGAGCGCGCTCTGCGACAGCTTGTCCTTGACTTCGTCCCACAGCGCGCCCTGACGCAGCGCGTGCTCGACGCGATCGTTCATCGCCGACTTGGAAATCGCCTCGTGATGGCGGATCGCGTAGGCGATGTTTTCGTAGATCGTCATCGGGAACGGCACCGGCTTCTGGAACACCATGCCGACCTTGCTGCGCAGCCGGTTCATCGGGTACTTCGGCGACAGGATGTTCTCGCCGTCGAGCAGCACCTCGCCGCTGGCGACCAGCTTGGGATACAGCGCGTAGATGCGGTTGAAGATGCGCAGCAGGGTCGACTTGCCGCAGCCCGACGGACCGATCAGCGCGGTGACGCGTTTCTCCGGGATCTCGAGATTGATCGACTTCAACGCATGGAACTTGTCGTAGTGGAAATCCAGACCGCGCGCTTCGAGCTTGACCGGCGCGGCGACCGCGCCGGCGGCACGCGCCTGGGTTTCGATGCGGCGCGGGTTGGCGTCGGCGGTATGGCGGACGTCGTTCATGGCGGGATTCCAGGCGGGAGTCGTGTGCGGGTCTGACGTGACGGCGGAGATCGTGGAGGACATCGTCGCGGCCGTCAGTCGTTGACGATGCGGTTGCGCAGCAGCAGCCCGCGCGCGGCAAGGCTGACCACCAGCACGAATACCGTCAGCACCAGCGCACCGGCCCAGGCCAGCGTACGCCAGGTGTCGTAGGGGCTGCCGGCAAACTGGTACATCACCACCGGCACGCTGGCCATCGGGCTGAGGATGTTGGTATTCCAGTACAGGTTGCCGAACGCGGTGAACAGCAACGGCGCGGTCTCGCCGCTGATGCGTGCGAGCGCGAGCAGGATGCCGGTAACGATGCCCGCCGACGCGCCGCGGTACAGCACCTGCACGGTCACCTTCCACTGCGGCACGCCGAGCGACAGCGCCGCCTCGCGCATTTGCGTCGGCACCAGCCGCAGCATTTCGTCGGTGGTGCGCACCACCACCGGCAGCACGATGAACGCCAGCGCGACGGCACCGGCAAACGCCGAGAAGTTGCCGCCGGACTGCATCACCAGCAGGGTGTAGACAAACAATCCGAGCACGATCGACGGTGCCGACAGCAAGATGTCGTTGACGAAGCGCACGACGGTGCCGAGCTTGCGGGCGTGACCGTATTCCGCCAGCCAGGTGCCGGCCGCGATGCCGAGTGGCGCGCCCATCAGGATCGCCATGCCGCACATCACCGCCGAGCCGAAGAATGCGTTCTTCAGGCCGCCGGCTTCCAGCGGCGGCGGCGTGTTCTGCGTGAACAGCGCGACGTTGATGCCGGCGATGCCGTTGCTCACCAATGTCCACAGGATCCACGCCAAAAACCCAAGACCGATCAGTGCCGCCGCACACGACAGTCCCTGGGCGATCAGGTTGATGATCCGGCGGCGCAAATACAGCCGATCGGCGACTGTGTAAGCGACGAGATTGCTGGACGCGTTCATCAGCTGCCCTCGCGTTTGGCCAGCTGCATCAGCATCAGTCGTGCGATCGCCAGCACCACGAAGGTGACGATGAACAACACGAAGCCGAGCAGCAGCAGCGCGGAGCGATAGGTTTCGGTGGCTTCGCCGAAGTCGTTGGCGATCAGCGCGGCGATCGTGGTGCCGGGCTCGAGCAACGACGCCGACAGCGACACCGAATTGCCGATCACGAAGGCGACCGCCATCGTCTCGCCGAGCGCGCGGCCGAGACCGAGGAAGATGCCGCCGATCACCGCCGAGCGCGTGTACGGCAGCACGATGTCCCAGCTCACTTCCCAGCGCGTCGAACCCAGCGCGTACGCGGATTCCTTCAGCCGCGTCGGCACGGTCAAAAAGACTTCACGCATCACTGAGCTGATAAACGGAATCACCATCACCGACAGCACCAGGCCGGCGGTAAGCATGCCGATGCCCAGCGGCGGTCCCTGGAAGATCACGCCGATCAGCGGCAGCGTGCCGAGATGATCGTTGAGCCACGGCGTGACGTAATCGGTCATCACCGGCACCAACACAAAAAGGCCCCACATGCCGTAGATGATCGACGGAATACCCGCGAGCAGTTCGATCGCGGTACCAACCGGGCCGCGCAGCCAGCGCGGTGCGACTTCGGTGAGATACAGCGCAATGCCGAAGCTGATTGGCACGCCGATCAGCATGGCAATGATCGCGGTAACGGTGGTGCCGTAAATTGCCGCGAGCGCGCCGTACTTGTTTTCGACCGGATTCCACTCCGACGAGTAGAAGAAGCTCAGACCTTCCAGCGCGAGCACCTCGCGGCCGCCCCACAGCATCGACAACGCCGCACCAGCGAGCGCAACCAGCACGAACACCGCCGTGGCAGTCAGCGTGTAGCGAAAAAAGCGGTCCGCCCGCGCATCGCGGATGTCGCGCTTGACCGGCGTGACGGTGACGGGAAGGGACGTGGCGTTCATGCGGATGTCGCTGCCTTGGGTTGTGGTTTGCGCGCCTGCGGAGCTGTCGTGTCGAGCAGCTTGGCGATCGGGTTTTGACCGTCATTCCGGCGCATGCCGGAACCCATGTCGGCCGATTGCGGGGTGGTTGGTTTGAAGAAGGCGTTCACGCTGTGCGCGAACGCGCCATGGATCCCGGCTTGCGCCGGGATGACGCACCGGCAAAGCCCCCGCGCTGTGCACGAACGTGCCATGGGTCCCGGCTTGCGCCGGGATGACGCACCGGCAAAGGCGTTCGCACTGGATGCGAACGCGCCATGGATCCCGGCTTGCGCCGGGATGACGCACCGGCAAAGGCGTCCGCACTGGGTGCGAACGCGCCGGTGCGTCACTTGAACTCCGTCGCCCAGTAGGTTTCGATCTGCCGCACCAGTTCCGGCGGCAGTGGCACGTAGTCGAGCGACTTCGCCTGCTCCTGGCCGTTTTCGTAGGCCCACTTGAAAAACTCCAGTGCGTGCTGGGCGCGCGCGGCGTCCTTGGGCTGCTTGTACATCAGGATGAAATTGGTCGCGGTGATCGGCCAGGCCTGCGCGCCGGAGGCATTGGTGATGACCAGGTTGAAGTCTTTGGCGTTCTTCCAGTCCGCACCGGCCGCCGCCGCTTGGAACGACTCCGCGCTCGGCAGCACGTAGTTGCCGTCGGCGTTCTTCAGCGACAGGTAGTTCATGCTGTTTTGCAGTGCGTACGCCAGCTCGACGTAACCGATCGAGCCCTTGATCTGCTGCACGTAGGACGCGACGCCCTCGTTGCCCTTGCCACCGACGCCATCGGGCCATTGCACCGACGTGCCCTCGCCGACCGCGGTCTTCCACTCCGGGCTGACCTTGGACAGATAGTTGGTGAAGTTGAAGCTGGTGCCCGAGCCGTCGGAGCGGTGGACGATGTTGATCTTGGTCGACGGCAGGGGCAGGCCGGGGTTCTCGGCGGCGATCGCGGCGTCGTTCCAGGTGGTGACCTTGGCCATGAAGATCTCGGCGAGCAGTGGGCCGCTCATGCGCAGCTTGCCGGCCTCGATGCCGTCGAGATTGATCACCGGCACCACGCCGCCGATCGCCGACGGAAACTGGCCGAGGCCGGCGGCGGCAAGCTCGTCGCTGGTGAGCGGCTTGTCGCTGGAGCCGAAGTCGACGGTCGCGGCCTTGATCTGCGCGATGCCGCCGCCGGAACCGATCGACTGATAATTGACCTTGTTTCCGGTCTGCTGGTTGTAGTCGGACGACCACTTGGAGATCAGCGGATAGATGAACGTCGCACCGGCACCGGTGATCTCGGCGGCAACCTTGTCGCTTGCCGGTGCCCCGGGCGCGCCGGCAGCCGCCGGTGTGTTGTCGCCGCCGGGCTGGCAGGCGCTGGCGAACAGCACGATAACGAAGGCTAGGCTTGAAGCTCGCACGGCGGACCGGGTCATCTGAACACTCCTCGCATAGGTCGGCAACAGTCTCGCCGGACGATGCTCCTATGAAATGATGTTTTTGTTACACGCCAATGACACTGTGGCCGACAGCCGCCAAACGGCTGCTTTCATCAGTCGAGCAGGCGTGCGATCACCCTGTCTGCCAAGGCCTGCGGCGTTTCGGCCAGCGTGTCGAGCACCAGTTCCGCATGCTCGGGCGGCTCGTAAGAGGAATCGACGCCGGTGAAGTGCGGCAGTTCGCCGCGGCGCGCCTTGGCGTAAAGACCTTTCACGTCGCGCCGCTCGGCCTCGGCTAGCGGCGTGTCGACGAATACTTCCAGGAAGTCGCCTTCGGCGAACAGATCGCGCGCGGCGCGGCGTTCGTTGCGAAACGGCGAGATGAAGCTGACCAGCACGATCAGCCCGGCTTCGGTCATCAGCTTGGCGACCTCACTGATGCGGCGCAGGTTTTCGACGCGGTCCTCGTCGGTGAAGCCGAGATCGCGGTTGAGGCCGTGGCGGACGTTGTCGCCGTCGAGCAGGGTGGTGTGGCAGCCGCGCGCCAGCAGCCCGGCCTCGACCAGGTTGGCGATCGTCGACTTGCCGGCGCCGGACAGGCCGGTGAACCACACGCACCTCGGCCGCTGGCCCTTGATCGCGGCGCGCGCGGCGCGATCGACGGTCAGCGCCTGCCAGTGGATGTTGTCGGCGCGGCGCAGGCCATGGCGGATCATGCCGCAGCCGACCGTGGCGCGGGTCAGCGGGTCGACCAGGATGAACGCGCCCATCGCACGCTCGGCGGCGAACGGCGCGAACGCGATCGCGGCATCGAGCGACAAGGTGACCTCGCCGATGTCGTTGAGCTGCAGGCGTTTGGCGGCGAGCGGCTGCAGGG